>JAIWHJ010000035.1:0-9976 GCA_048629695.1 Promethearchaeota archaeon | reverse complement strand
ATTAAGTTCCTCTTGACGAAACGACTTGATTCGATGGATGCCCAGGGATGGTTCTCCAACCAGCAGGAGAACCAGATCCGGGATCGGCGCAAAGGCCTCATTCCGTTTGAGTATATCTTCTTCATCCCGGCCCGCAGCCCCCTGATATGCCGCTGTTGAAAGATAATATCGGTCTGTGATGACAATTTTTCCTTTAGAAAGACTGGGGCCGATCAGCTTTTCCACGTGTTCGCGTCTGTCTGCCATAAAGAGTTCGAGTTCCTCTTCAGGGGAGACCTCATTCCTGTTCACGAGCACCTGCCTGATTTTTTGTCCGAACCGGCCGTTTGTCGGCTCTTCGGTTGAAACTACATTATGACCCATCTTAGTCAGCGCTTCCGCCAGGAGTCGGACCTGTGAGGTCTTGCCCACTCCGTCTATCCCTTCAAAAGCTATCAGCATTCCCGGACGTTCCTGACTTATGTTGTTTTTTTTCCCTTGTTTCATAATGAATCTTCGCAACTACATAGGAGGCTGAAGGCTGAAGAGTATATCAGCCATCCCTCATCAACGGCTTTAATAGCTCAACAGCTAACAGCTCAATAGCTCGCCCGTCGGTTTATGACTATTTCCCCGGCCATCCTGTAGGCGGCTTTAAGGCTTTCGATGTCGGCGATTCCTTTGCCTGCAATATCGTATGCTGTGCCGTGATCAACCGATGTCCTTACAATCGGCAGGCCGATAGTAATATTCACGCCATCGGAAAAGTGAAGCAATTTGAAAGGAATGAGCCCCTGGTCATGATACATGCAGACAACACCATCATACTCACCGGCAACCGCTTTTAGAAAAACCGTGTCAGGAGGAAATGGACCGAACGTCAGCCAACCGTCCGAGCGGGCATGATCGATTGCAGGTCCGATAATCCGCACCTCCTCATCCCCGAACAGTCCTTGCTCCCCGGCATGAGGATTAAGTCCGGCCACTGCGATTTTAGGTTCAGGTATTCCGAAATCATTGCGCAGGGAGGCACCGGTTATCTGAATAAGCCTGGTCACGGCGGATATGGAAAGAAGGTCCGGGACATCTGACAGGCGGGAATGAATGGTCACCAGGGTGACACGGAGTTTGTCTCCGGCCATCATCATTGCGTAATCAGATGAATCACAGATCGAGGCGATCATTTCGGTGTGGCCGGGAAAAGCGTAGCCGGCCGCATTAAGGGCCGACTTGGTGATGGGGCATGTAACCATGGCGGCAAGTTCCCCTTTAAGGATCAGATTTACCGCCTTCTCAATGTATGAGGCCATGGCCCGACCGGTCTCAATAGTGGGGTTTCCCCAGATAAGTCTGTCAGGGTCAGGCAGGGTTGTCTCGGGTGACGGATCAAATACCGGGATTACACCGGGTGTGATCGGTCGGCCCGGTTGCCAGGACATAAGCCGCGGATTGAGACCTAAGTCGCGGGCGCACCTTTCAAGTACTCCTAAATTACCTAGAACTACAGGGGTAAACCTGTCCGGAATCGCCGGCCCGGACAGGAAACGCAGTATCAACTCCGGCCCGATCCCCACAGGACAACCCATTGTAATGCCGATAAGACCAGGTGTATCACTCATATGCCGTAACAGAGTTCAAATGCATTTTTAATTATTTCAAGTTTTGGAGGCGCGCCTTTTTTTACCTTGACCGACACAACGTCAAAACGGGCAGGCCTGTCAAGCATGTCGTGTCTGCCCAGGTAAAAAAGCGCCACCTTGGAAAGTTGTCTCTGTTTGGCTGGAGTCACGGCATCAAATGGGCTGCCATATGTTGAATCAGAGCGGGTCTTTACCTCGACAAACACAAGTGTGCCTGAATCTTTGACTATGAGATCAATCTCACCCATGCGCACCCGGTAATTCTGTTCAAGTATCAGGCACCCTGACTTTTTCAGATACTCCATGGCAAGGTCCTCTCCCGTTTTTCCTAATGACTTCCGCTTTTTTGTCATGATTCTCGGGAGATATATTCCCGGACGCCTTTGAAGGTCTTCCGGTGAATTTCACACGGGCCGTGGTTTCGTATGGCACGGCGGTGCATAACAGTTGGATATCCCTTGTGCTTATGAAAATTGTATACCGGGAACTTGAGATGAAGCTTTTGCATCAATTCATCTCTTGTCACCTTGGCAATGATTGATGCTGCGGCAATTGACGCGCTTCTTGTTTCACCCTTGATAAGGGCTTGTTGTGGAATCGTGATAGGAACGGGAAATTTTCCGTCCACCAGAAGATAGTCTGGTCTTAAAGGAAGAAGGTGCGTAGCTCTCTTCATAGCGAGCAGGGACGCTTGAAGGATATTGATCCGGTCGACCCCGGCAGCCGAAACCACACCAACGCCGATCATTGCGTTTATCTCCCAAAGCTCGGCATACAGCTTTTTGCGAGCCTTGGGTGTGAGCTTTTTAGAATCCTTAAACTGTTCGTAAGCACAGTCAGGCGGCAGAATGACACTGGCTGCAACGACAGGGCCTGCCAAAGGGCCCCTGCCGGCCTCATCCACTCCGGCAACCAGGACAAAGCCCTGCAGGGCAAGGTCTCGTTCAAAGGAGAATGTGTCGTTTTCCGCAAACACTTAAATTTTTAGTTATAACCTTTTTCTTTGACACGGGCAGCCTTTCCGCGCAGGTTCCGGAGGTAGTAGAGTTTGGAGCGACGCACCTTGCCGCGGGTGATTACTTCAACCTTTTCAATCCTTGGCGAGTGCAAGGGAAAGGTTTTTTCAACACCAATGCCGTGGGAAATTTTCCTTACAGTAAAACCAGCGTCCATGGTTCCCCTTCTCCGGCGGATCACAACTCCTTGAAAGACCTGCAATCTCTCTTTGTTGCCCTCTATGATTCGGATATGAACCCTGACCGTGTCACCTGGCCTGAAATCCGGGATGTCATGACGCATATTTTCTCTTTCGATTTGCTCAAGAACATTCATTTTTCTCTCTCCAACTTGTTCAACCGGCATTTTCCCGATTTTTATCACATATATAAAAAATATTTATTTAGTGTTTGAACGAAAAGTACTCCAGCCTAGGTTTGATAAGGTTTTCAGCTTTTAAAAAGCTGTTAGCCATTAGCGGTTAGCTTTTAGCTTGCATGTTTCTTATTGATTTTTTGAGCTAATAGCTAACGGCTAACAGCTAATCGCTAAAAATTTCATTTTGAGGAATTAGCGTAATCTATTATAACTTCGTTTTTTTTTGGAATTTTCGTTCAAATACTGATTTGGAGAATATTTTGAAGGTAGCAATAAGCGGAAAAGGTGGAACCGGAAAAACCACCATTATGGCTGTGCTTGCTGAACAGCTTAAAAGAGCCGGCAGGGAGGTCCTTATCATTGATGCGGATCCGAGTCCGCACATGGCTCAGACCATTGGGATTGAAACCGAGGGCCTGATTACTCCTATCGCAGAAATGAGGGATCTGCTGGCCGAACGTTCCAGTAAGGTTGTTGGTTCGTCTTTTTACAATCTGAATCCCGAAGTCAATGACCTGATCAGCCGATTTATAGTGGAAAAGGATTCCATTCGGCTCATGGTCCTTGGAGCCATCCAGACCGGGGCCGGCGGATGTGCCTGCCCTGAAAGTACGGTGTTAAAGCGGCTCTTGACCAAACTGCTGTTGTCGCCGTCTCAGGCTATCCTGTTGGACATGGAGGCAGGAGTAGAACACCTGGGCCGCGGGACGATCGCAAGCGTGGACATCCTTCTGGTCGTGGTGATTCCCTCTAAATCAAGTGTCAGAACTGCGCTTAAGATCAGGAAACTTGCGGATGATGCCGGTATCCCCAAGGTGTTGTATGTTGGGAACCTGATCCAGGATCAGACTGACGAACAGTTTCTGCTTGATGCACTTGGTGAACCCCTGGCCGCCCTGTTCCCTGACTCAGGAGCGATCAGGAAAGCGGAACGTGATGGAAAGCCCGTCATTTCCATGGACTCCGAAATTCAGGAATCCGCGGTTTGCCTGATGAATCAAATAGTTGAGCAGATCAACGGAGCAGCGGAATGAAATCCGGAAAAGAGTATCCATAAAAACCGACAAGATCCTTCGATCATCCGTTTCGGTATCCATTTAAGGATTTGGCGCCACATAATGTACGGCTCCACATAATGTGCGGGAGAACCGTATGCACGGTTTAATGAGGGAGCATTGAGGGAGACAGGACTCTGGAACACGCAGTAGCCGCGTGCGGCGAGACGTTAACGAAAGAGCTGGTGAGACCATCTGAATCAGTGCTCTACTCTACCCGGATTCCCTTTTAACAAAAACTTCCTGTTCAAGGATTTTATGCATGGTCAGGAGGGAAATCAGCCAAGAAAGGGTTGACTCTGCGCCCTGATTCGCATTCACTCCGGTGGGCTGAATGCCGTCACAGCAGCCCCCTGTTTCAAAATCATAAATTTGCATATTGAGGTCGTTTCGTCCCAGAAACCAGCTGAGACAGCGCCGTCCCTCTTCAATCCACTTCATCTCTCCAGTGGCTTGAAAGGCCTCACCGCAGGCTTCGATCAAACTCATGACCTCAAGAGGCTGTTGATCAAAGGAGGATAAATCGCCTTCCCTGGTGTGCCAATCCGAATTCCCGATAATGGAGAGGTGTCCATCAGTCGCCGTCTGCCTGGCAAGCAGCCAGTTCAGGCTGTTTATTCCCATCTTGAACATTTCCGGGTTCGGTATCCATTGGCCGGCCAGAATCAGTGCGTGGGACAACTTGGCATTGGCATAGGTCACCACATCTTCACACCACGGCCAGTCGTCAGAGGATCTTTTTTGAAAGAGGTCAAACAGTTTTTCTCCAAGATGGGTGCGCAACCGGCGGGCTGTCGCATCGCCGCCGAATACTTCCAGATAGGCATGCAGGCCCACAATGGTAAAGGCCCATGCCCTGGGCGCCGTAAAGTCTTCGACCGCCGGCAATCCGTCCGAAAAGAGGCCTGCAGCCATTTTTCGAATTGAGTCACTAGGGGCGCATTTTACTACAGTGCCCAGCCCCCAGAGGGACCGTCCATGGGAGTCTTCACTTCCCATCGCTTCGAGCCATCGTCTGTCATAGGACATGAAGTTTCTGAAGCGCTTGTTTTCCTGATTAAAAGAGTCGTTCAGAAAGGAAAGATAGGTCTGAATCAACGGGACCATGCCTTTATCCTTGAGCAGAGAGTAGTAAATGCAGGCAACAATGAGGGCTCTGGCATTATCGTCTACGCAGTAGCCGTGGCTCCGGTCGGGTATGGAATACTTTGCATGCTGGAGCATCCCTGTATGATCGGTCATGATTCTCATGTGTTTCAGGTTGATGTCAGGTAGTTCACTGACGATCCTGGCATCGGGTCTTTCCGCAAATTGTGGTATGGTCCGGTCTTGCGTGTGCATAAGCACCTTGCCGGTTAGATCGAAGTAGTTTCGGCCCACTTCCTTCCATATCATTGACCGGCCGAACCGGTAACATTTCTTGCGGATCTCCATTCGTTCTTCCTCGTGATCCAGTAAGTGGTTGATGGCTTTTGCCATGGCGTGATCGTCGTTGAAAGGGACGAGGCGCCCTTTCCCATCGGCCAGCAGCTCTTCCGCATACCAGTAAGGCGTAGAAACAACGGGAGCGCCCATGCCCGTGGCATAGGCCAGCGCGCCGGAGACAATCTGCTGTTCATTGACGTATGGCGTGACATAGATATCGGCTGCCGTGACATACTGAATCAACGTGTCCACAACGACAAAACGATTCCGAAACAAGATATGATCGTTCATGCCGAGGCGGTTGACCAGCTGATAAAGGCCTTGCAGGTAAGAATCTCCAGATTCCTTCATAATGTAAGGATGGATCTCCCCCAGAATAATATAGACCGCTTCGGGGTGGCGCTCAACAATCCTGGGCATGGCCTTGATCATCACCTCAAGCCCCTTTGCCGGGCTCAACAGGCCAAAGGTTAAAAGAATTTTCTTCTCGCTCAAACCAAGTTGATTCCGGAATGTATGGGAGGACTCTTCAAAGGGAGTGTCAGGGATTCCGTGCGGGATAAATTCTATTTTTGAGTTGGGAACGCCGTATACTTCTTTTAACATCAAATGGGCCTTGTGGGCCATGACAACCAATGATTCGGAGTATTTTGCCAGCTTTTGAATAATAACACGCTGTTCGTCGGAAGGGTCTTGAAGGACGGTATGCAAGGTGGTGATCACCGGCATTCTCAGATTCTTGACCAGACGGATGATGAAGGCGCCGTTACTTCCCCCAAAAATGCCGAATTCGTGCTGGAGGATGGCAACATCGAATTTGTGGACATTTAAGAAATCGGCGGCACGGATATAATCAAGCTGGACATTTGCTCTAATCTGGAACTTGACACGATCAGGATAGTCGTACCCCTCATCAATATCATCCATGACCACAGCAATAAGATTATTGTCACTTTTTTTCACCAGAGCGGAAAGTGCGTCACAGAGATCCGTTGTAAACGTTGCAATACCGCATTGCCTGGGCGAATAATTGCCGATAACTGCTATTTTTTTCATATTTTCTATCGTTTAAGCACCCCGTGTAAAAGATTATTTTTCAGATCGGTCAAGACGTTAACATGTCAAGCAAATCCTGAACAGAGACAACCGCAATCCCTGACGACGTGTCGGACATGGAGTACGGTACAATCAATTCATCATTATGAATAATCGCTCCACAGGTATATAAAACGTTCGGCACATACCCTTCACGCTCTTCTTCTGCGGGAGAAAGAAGCGGTTCAGACAAGCGGCCTATAACCTTTGCAGGATCTTCCAGGTCCAGTAAGCTGGCTCCAATGCAATATTTCCTCATCGAACCTACGCCGTGGGTCAACAAGATCCAGCCGGCCTCTGTTTCAATGGGAGAACCGCAATTCCCGATCTGTATAAACTCCCAGGTATACTTCGGCTTTTGCAAGAGTTCGGCCTCTTGCCAGAAATGTATATTGTCCGAAGACATGATAAAGATATTTTCACCGTCCTGACGGGAGAGCATCATGTATTTTCCGTTGATTTTTCTAGGGAAAAGAGCCATTCCTTTGTTTTGTACAGCCTTACCGTTGAGGGTCCTGATTGTGAAGTTGACAAAATCCTTTGTTTCAAGCAGCATCGGCAGGATATTGAAACCGTTGTAAGCGGTGTAGGTCGCGTAATAGGTGACTTCCTCGTTCGTATCGCAAAACCGCACGAACCTGGCATCCTCAATCCCCCGGCTTTCGTTTTCCGACACGGGAAAAATAACCCTCTCCGATATCCGCCGGTCTGTTCTGAACTTTAACTGGTAATTGGATCTCGCCAGCCACAGCATTTTCTCTATCGTATCATTAAACAAAGCAAACGGCTCTTCATGCCAAGAATGGACCCTCTCCTGTATAGCGGCTTGCAGTTCAAAAAAAGAGAACCTGGCGGGCAGATCCTGCAATATTCCCTCGGAAACATCATTCATTGATTTCATATCCGCAAGTTTCAACTGAAAAACATATTTGTCATACGTCGGGTTTTTAATTACCTCAGGAGTTTCTATAAACCTGCTGACCGTGTCAAAACGGAAGTCGATTTTTTCATCGAAAACGCCGCTTCTGAATTCAATAGAGGATATATGCCCTTCTCCGGTGGAGCGGAAACTCAAAATAACGCGCAGGCATTTTTCGTTGATATAACTCTGGTCTGGATGCATAACGATAGAAGGGTTAAAAAAAGCGGCCGCCTGGACCGAATACTCATGAGTAAAAAAAGCCCCGAGCAGACACATTCTCTCCTCTGAAAGCTCAAGGCCTTCGGGAAGGTGCTCTATGATCTCTGTAAAGTTCCTTTTAAATATACGCCGTATGTCCTTATGACGCGTGGCAAAATCGACAATAACCTGTTTCAGGTTCTGCAGGACTTCTTCTTCCGAAAGTCCGAGAATACGAGCGATGATCTGCCTGATCCGCTCTTCGCCGCCCGGGAGATAAAATTTGGTAATCACCCGGGAAGACTCCGATGAAAATTTTTTCTTTTTTCTTTTTACTTTCAAAGGTGCTGGATGCATCTGGTTTTCCTTTTGCGGTCACCGCCGCCGGCTAATAAGGCGGCCTTGAATTGTCAAGACACATCTCTGCAAGATCCAGGATTCGGGCCGAACCCGCACACATGACCGTGTCCGCGCCTCCCCAGTAAATCTTCACGGTGCCGTCCTTTTCCGGGACAGCGCCACAGGTGAACACAACATTGGGGACATAGCCCGTCATCTCCCAGGGATCTTCCGGTTCAAGAATCCAGTCATCAGAGATTCCGATAATTTTGGATGGATCATCCAGGTCGTGTAACGCCACGCCCAACCTGTACACCGCACCTGCCATGGTACGATAGACCCCGTGGTAGATATGAAGCCACCCTTTATCGGTCCTGAATGGCGTGGCTCCAGGGCCGATCTTCAGTTCATCCCAGTGATAGGTCACCGGTTTCATGACCACCTTAGAGTCTCCCCAATGGACCAGATCGGGTGAATAAGAGATGTAGACCGACCAGGGAGATATCTCGGAATGAGGGCGGTCAAGACGGGCATATCGTCCGTCAAACTTCTGGGGGAAAAGCACGACATTTCTCATATCCGCTTGGGAGATTAATGCTACACGCTCGACATGTCTGAAATCCGTGGTTCGTGCGAGGGCAATCCTTACTCCATGCCTGGAGTAGGCGCTATAGGTGAGCAGGTACTCCTCGTCCATGGCACAGATACGCAGGTCCTCTACCCCAAACTCTTCGTATTCGGCGAAGATGCCTTTTTTTGCAGGAACAAGGAAAGGCTCCCGGCGTACGGTAAATGAGTAACCATCTTCGCTTTCCGCCAGACCGATGACGCACCGGCCGTTTAGAAGGTGGGAGCGGAAGAGCATAACAGTCCTGCCTTGATGTTTGACCATCCCGGCATTGTGAACGGTGGAAACTGGATAGGGAATATCATGCCGGGTCAGAATGGGGTTCTTTTCATACCTTTTAACCACAGAATCTTTCAAAACTGCCTCCTCTACATGCGACCATAGTCATCATCAAGCCTTACAATATCATCCTCACCAAAATAGTCTCCGGTCTGGACTTCAATAAAGGCCGTGTTTTCACTTGTCATGTTTTCAATGCGGTGGACTGCCCCCAAAGGGATATCGATGGAATCGCCTTTTCTTAGCCGGACTTGCTTCCCATCCAATGTGACCAGTCCTTCACCGTCGACCATGGTCCAGTGCTCCGCACGACGCTGATGCTTCTGGAGGCTCAAACGTTTTCCTGGATAAACGACAATACGTTTGACCTTATGGTACGGTTCGTCGGAAAGGACCGTGTAGTATCCCCAAGGACGATGGTCTTCACGCTTTGTCTGCTCAAGGATCTGCTCATAGATTTTGAGATAATCGTTTACCATACGTTCCGTGGAAAAATTATCCTCCACAAACCTGCGGCAAGCCGAGCGGTCGATTCCGGATATCTCTTGAACAGAGTCAACCGCTTCCTCAACATTAGAAACCAGGAAACCGTTGACACCATGTCTAATCAGCTCCGGCATACTGCCCCGGTTAAAAGCGATGACCGGGGTACCGCAGCACATCGCCTCAATAATGGAAAGACCGAAGGGCTCATCAAAGCTTATGGGGTGTAATAAGGCGCACGTTTTGCCGAGCAACTCATCCCTTTGCTCCGGGCCCACACTTCCCACATAGGTGACATCATTGCCATCAATATGGGGCTCCACTTCGAACTCAAAATAAGTCTCATCCTGAATGACACCGGCCATAATTAATTTCTTGCCTGCTGCCCTGGCAATCTCAATAGCCTCTTTTGCGCCTTTTTCCGGGTGGATACGGCCAAAAAAGAGGAGCGTGTCCTCGGGTTCAGGTACGAAAGTAAAGTCATCGAGGTCAATGCCGTGGTGGACAGTCGCAATATAATTCAAATTCGGAGAACGGTCAGCCTTGCTAATGGCAACAT
>JAIWHJ010000034.1:0-10075 GCA_048629695.1 Promethearchaeota archaeon | reverse complement strand
TCAGATTTGGCCGCTGCCCAATAATCCTTAAACAAAGCAAGAACATTTGAGTTAAGCTTAAATCGTTTGTTCTCATATTGAGGCTTAACAGGGATATCTAAATCAATCATTCTTTGAATTCTCCAACATATTCACATAGTTAAACAAGGCGGTATAGATTAGTCTGCGCAAACTCACCCTGTCTTCTTCGGCAGCCACCTCTATTTGTGCAAAAACAGAGGGACGAATCTTAACATTAAGTTCTTTCTCATCCCTGGGACTCGTCAAATAAAACAAATCACCGTTTTCCAAAGATGAACGTTTCTCCAAGAAATAAAGCAAAGCTTCTTCATATAAATCCTGCAAATAAATGCCTCTTACTGCGGCCTCAATTTTCAATTTTTTTATCAAAGCAGGATTAATGCGGGTTTGCCTAACAACACGTTCCATATTTTTACCGGTTAAATAATTTTCCAAAATTGTTTAAGTAAACCACATGTCAAGACCCTTTTGAGAATAAATTAAACTATAAAATCATGAAGCCAAAGGCTGCTGATTATAAAATTCAAAATACCGTGATAATGATCGCCGGACACTCCTTTAGAAGATAAAAGCCCCTATTTGGGGGTCCACTCGCGACACACTATCTCTCATATGGCGATAAGATCATATCTTTGTTTACCAAAACATTGACAGAAAATCCAGGTCTAACCGTTATAGTGGGCTGAATATTAAGATTTTTTTCCGTAATCTGCTGACCAACATTGTTAAGTGACTCTCCAGCGCTTGCAGCCATTTTTTGTTGCACTGTAGCGTGCTGTCCTTCAATATCTCCCTGGCTCATCGTTGCACTGACAGCTAAAACAGAAGACAACACAATACCGCCGGCAAGTCTAAGCCAATGGTTGTCCACTTTGTCACTCACGCCGGCATAACCCTCAAGATCAACACCAGGCGAACACTCTAAATCAATCGAACTGCCATCAGGTCTGATTAAACGATTCCAACATATTAAAGCCCGTTCTTGCCCGTAGGCAATAATAGAATCATATTCAGCCATAAGCCGCGACCCTTGCGGCACCAACAAATGATTCCCTGTCACAGTGTCGTAAACATTTTCTCTCACCTGGCCTATAATATCGCCAGGAAGATCGCTGTTAATTCCCGTAATCAAACTAACCGGAATAATAGAGCCCGCTTTCACTTCAAACTTACTGCGTGGCCAAGTCAAAGAATTGCTCAGGTAATTGTCATCGGTAACGCTAGTATGGCCCATAAATTCCCGTTTTTCATCCTGCATGTTTTGAGCGGCCACAGGGCCAATACTGTCAACACCACCGGTTAATTGGTCCATTTTATCAACCAACTTTTCTTGGAGACCTGCCATTGATTGGTTGAAACCATCATTTACTTTGTCAGGAATAGAACGGCCACTGTGGCCGGCAGCACCGCCCGAAAAGGTAGGGCCAGCCATTAACGCCTTTTGATAACGTTTCATGCGTAACTGTTCTTCCGGCGAAGGCTCAGAGGAAGCAGCAAAGTTTGCGGAAGGCTTCGGCTGGGGCTGCACCATAGCAGCCCCAAGATCACCCGGCAACGGAGGCCCAAGAACAGGCACTTGGTCGGGAGTTAGAGTGTTAACAACAGCCTCTTTAATGGATTTTGGTGGCTGCACGTATTTGTTTTTCGCTTCCAAGGCGCTTTCCTCAGCATCAAAAATTTTCATTTTTTCGGGCTGCAGCGCAATAATGAGACCCAACAACAACAGTCCCAAGACGGCAAAAGCCAACCCTACAACAGCCCCCTTTTTAATCCTTTTACCCGTCCGCTTCGTTTGGTTCATCGACAAACGAGGATCATCAGGAGCAATTTTAGACGCATGAGGATCATCTAAATGAAATTCATTTTCAGCCATTCAAACCACCCAAAAGGTTAAGAATCAGTGTTGTGAAAGGAATAAGAAGAAGTATAAACCGGTTCGTCAACGCCAAGGTTAGTAATGGACACAACATCTTGGCTCTTCTGACCAAGTCTCAACTCTGCATGACTGAAAAGACGATCTACAATATAATAATTGTTTTTCACACGGTAGTTGACCAATTGGGTTTCTTCTTCAAAAGATATGACAAATAAAACAGGTGCTTCCCGTTCCAGCATACCCTTTGGAAAATGGATAAAAGTTTTATGGCCGTCGTCAAAAACCATGAGAGGCACCCATTGAATTTTTTTATTTCCACTGGTAATTTTAATAGAATAATTGTTGTTGATTTTATCCAAGGCTACCAAAGTGGATATTACGGCATCCCTTTCAGTTCGACGTTTCTGAATTTTCGTCCGAAGCTGTGAAATTTCGTCATGGGGATAACGCCATTTTATAGCAGCCATGTATGTGTTTTTATAACTGTGAATTTCGAGGTGGTAAGTACGTTTGTCAGTGTTAATAGTAAAAGTTGTGTGAAGATTTGATTCGGTAGGCTTAAGGAATATATGGTGCAGCTCTTTACCGTCCTTCTTGCTGACTCCCAGGCCCATAATCCACCGCACTGTGTCCCCACAAATTGGGCTGCCCATCAATTCTTCACCGGGTTGCAATTGAATGTCGGTGAATTTCAAAGGAGCTGCGTAAACTTGATACAAAGCTCCCTGGGCATAATTGTACTGCATAATTGAATTGAAATAATTCTCTGTATTCGGTTTCCGTTTGGCCCCTTCGTTGGCACCCTCAATCACCGAAGCAGGAGCTTTTGTTTTCTTTCCATCGGTTTTGGATTCCGGGCTGTCAACACCCGGTTTTAATTGCAGTTGACCCGGCATGGGCATAGGGGTGGGAACCTCAACAATCACTTTTTCAGGCTCAACAGATGGTTGCTCTTGAGCGGCAACATAGCTTGTTGCCGCCGGGGGGCTTTGTGAAATAACACAACCGACCAGGGCAAACAAACAACCTCCGATCATTAAAATTTTTTTCATTTTGCATATCCTCCGGTAATCAAAAAATAATATGAAAATTATCTTAATTGCTTGCAGCCCAATGAAATTCACTGATGTAAAGACCAATCGGATTGGCCTCCATCAATTCTTTGGTCTTCGGTTGCTCGAATTTCATGGTAAACACCCCCCGCCACTTGGCAGGTGAACCAACTTGATTACCTTTTCTGTTTCTAACAGTTTCTGACCAATCAACCTGCCAAGTGTTTTTCGACATTTGCACCATATAAATATCCCCGACACCAACCAGCTCTTTTTTCATCCGTGTAAAAGGATCATTGTTTTGAACCCAGGTTGACAACATTCTTGATGCTTCCGGGGTGACTAGTTTATAAGCACTAAACCAGCGTTGCTTCATCACCACAGGATCAGCAATAATTTCCCTGGTTTCCACAACAAACCGCCTCAAATGAAATTTAAGGTTAACTGCTGCAGGGCTCCAGTTGTCCCAAGATTTGCTGACGGCACCGACATAGCGGGAACTGCCATCAGCGTTAACTTCTATAATATGAGGTATCTGTTTGGGTTGAAGACCCAAAAAAATAATCCCTCCAAGGGCGGCAAAACAAAAAAAAAGCATAAGAAAACTCATAAGCCGCCAATTTTTGGCCTGGACCAACGTCCCTCCCATTCTATCGTCCCACTCCTGTTTTGCCCTACGAAAAGGGGTATCCAGGCTCCCTTCGGGCTTCCAATTTTTATCTCCTTCATGGGATTTCATATCTTCATTACACCTCTGCTAAAGTTTAGGGCTGGAGCCACCGCCACTCGGTCTAGCCTCATGTGGTGTAGCGTGCATGGCTTTCCCAATGGTATTTGACCAATTGCCCTTCCTGCCATGGCCGCCACTGGCGGCTGCTTTATCCCTGGCCTGTGCGCCCTTCATGCCTTCCGACAAAGTACCACCACTGGCACTGTAACCAGCCCTCATACCTCTACTGACATTTCTTCTGCCGGATTCTTGAACCGAGGTAAAACTTTTCCCGACTGTAGACCGTACAAGACTCGCACTCGCTGTTTTAACCCCTCCCAGGGCAGCGCCTAATTTTCCTGCCCCACCAGCTGATGCCATAGTTGATCCAGCGTTATACGCTCCAACTGTTCTTGCTCCTGCTGCCGCTGTACCGCCAACACCTTTGGCTGCTGCTCTGGTTGCTGCGACCATGCCTGCTGTGGCCATACCACCAGCCATCGTAGAAGCAACGGTATTTTGTGCTAATGTGCCGGCCGTCAAACTAGGCGAACCGGAAATCATACCAGCCGCCATTCCTGGTGCACTCCAGGCAAGGAAAGCGATTGTTCCAACGGTCAGCAGCACTGACCATATTTCATTAAAATTCAGGATAGTGCCTGTATAGGCTATGTTGCTCAAAACTCCATCAGCAACAGCGATAATAAAGGACAAAACCATTAATTTAACACTGGCAGAAACAACAGACCCAATTGCCTTCTCAGCAATAAACTTAGTTGGCCGTAGGAGACCCCACGGCAAAAGAATGCTCGACAAGACCATAACTAAATAAAATTCAATTTGAGTAATAAAAACCTGAATAGCTATAACCAGAAAGGCCAACATAATCATAATGTATGAAAGTCCCAGAATAATTGCGTCTAATACTTGCCATGCATGAATTTTCCTCATTCTATCGGCAAGAACCGCAGTTGCATCAAGCCCATATCCAGCGATTCTGGAAGGATCAAGAAGTTGTGCGTAATTCCCCCCTGCTTGGCCACCAGCAATCAAACCGGCATTAATCAATGAATCTCTAAAAATTTCTGACCAAACATCGAAATAACTTATAACCATCAGCCAAAAAAGGATGAAAAGCAGCTTTTTAATAACCGCTCCCAGCCGTTCTCCACCCGATATGGCCCAAAACAACCCAATGAGTATCAATTCAATGACTAATAATGTTCCGGTCAGCCAACGAACACTAGGCAGCAAAAGAGCATAGCCACCATGAAACGCCACTAAAAAATTATTTAGCGTTGTTGTTAATGTATTAAACTCCACACAACCCCCTCACTTTGTATAAGGGTTAAAGCTCATATCTGGTGCTTTGCCTTTGCCTGCCCAGATGCCTTTTGCCGTCTTGGCTAGTGTTTGAAATAAGGGTTAAAGCTCATATCTGGTGCTTTGCCTTTATAGGTGTAATCTTCTGTCAATAGCTGGTGGTGTGCCTCTGCAACAATGAGACATTTTTTATCAAGCTCTGATTCTTCATCTGTAAGTTCACGACAACGTATATCTTCGGCGTCCCTTGCCGCTGTATTTTTTTTATAAAAATCAACCTCAGCTTGAGTAAAGGTGGGTTTTTCTTTTGGACCACTCTGGCAACCAACAATAGAAATGGCAAAAATCAGCAAAAAAATCGTAATCAAAAAACGTTTCATAATATTTCCTCACTTTGTATAAGGGTTAAAGTTCATATCTGGTGCTGCGCCTTTGGCCTGCCAAGGTGCCTTTTGCCACCTTGGCTAATGTCTCCCATAAGGGTTAAAGCTCATATCTGGAGCTGCCCCTTTATAAGTATAATTTTTCATCAAATTATCCGAAGCAGCCCTGCCCACTTCTCTTTCCGCCGCTTCTCTTGCGGCACCAGAGGCCAAAACTCTTCCTGTTGTGGCTGAAACAGTCATCAAGTCATTCAATGCAGCATTACTTAATGCAACCTGTTGATTCAACGCTTGCATTTGTGCTACTTCACCTTCTGCCGCCTCGGCTTTAGTCAAGACTTCTTGGGCTCTAAGTGTGTTTTTCTGAACCCTGCCCATAGATTTTTGAGCCACAGCGGCATTTTGAGACACTCCTTTTAAATGTGTGTCCCATTTAGATATGTAAGTGTCCCATTCATCCATTGATAATTGGCTGAAATCATCTGGAAAAAAATTCTTCCATTTGGAATTTATGTTTGAAGAATACCCAATTTTATCCAAAGAATTTCCAGTTAATGCATTTAAATCAACTCCAACCGAGTTCAGCAAATTAGTATAATCAGACCAACTTCCGCTTAAACGCTCCAATTGCCTTAACTGATTTCGAATCATAGTATATTGGTGTTCAATCTGAGAAATTTGATTACTTACATTCTTACTCATGCTAAGAATTTTCATTATAGACTGGATCAAATTCGCTACATCAATTACAGCGTCAATAGCGTAACTTGATCTACTGGAAGGAAACACAAACATTAAAGTCATAAGGAACACAATCAATATTTTTTTCATGTATTCACCTTAGATTGTAAGTGTCCGTTTCTAAATTTTTTGACCAATTCCGCAGCATCAGGTAAATTTTTATATCTCAAGAAAATTTCTGCGTATTCTTCAGGTTCAAAATCCCTTTCTACCGTATCCATAAAACGGTGATCCTCGTCACTGCTCATACCTACAAAGGTCAAAGCAATTTTCCCCAGCATCAAGTCAAATAACCTTCGCCCCTTAGTGGAACGATAGTAATATTGTCTCTTTTTTTGGGCATAGGCTAAAATGTTGATTTCAGCCTCGCTTAAACCAAAATCTTTATACGCCCTGGTCATGGCCGGCGTTAAAGCTTCTTCATCGGGAAGGAAAATCTTTGTTTGACATGCCGAAAGAATTGTCGGCATGATCGGACTGTCAATTGCGTCTGCTACCTCCTGGGTGGCAAAAACAACATATACATTTTTTTTCCGTAAGGTTTTCAGCCAATTTTTCATTCTGGCCACAAAAACAGAATGAGAAAGAAATAACCACGCCTCATCGAGTACCAACATGGTTGGCCGTCCGTCAAAACGTTGTTCAACCCTATGGAAAAGATAATCCAGGCCAGGAATAATCGCTTCCTCGCCCATATTCATCAGGCTGTTCATTTCAAGCATAGTCCAAAAACTTGTTTTCAAGGTTTCATGGTCAGCATCAAAAATCTGACCATAAGTCCCTTCAAGTGTGTATGGCCGCAAAGCGTTCCGAATATCCACATCCTGAACCAAACTACAAAAGACCGTTAAGGTGCGCTGTTCTTTTGATAACGTGGCTAAATTTTCAATGGCTGCTTGAACCTCTTTCTTGATCGCTGGGGAAGATTGAAAATTTTGAGCCTGGAGTAAATTCAAAACAAACTCGGTGGCCCAAATTCTTTCACCCTCTTGATCAACATCAGCTAATGGCTGAAAAGCCACAGGTGCATTTTCATTGCCTGGTTCAAAAATCAAACCGCCAACACCCAAGGTAGCTGCCCGCGCACTACGGTCTTTGTCAAAAATAATGACCTGGGCATCAGGGTATTTCAAAAATTGCATTTCCAGCAAACATAGGAACGTTGATTTGCCGGCGCCGGTTGGTCCGAGAATGAGAGTATGACCAACATCACCCACATTCAAATTTAAGTGAAATGGAGTTTGCCCGACCGTTTCACAGACAATATGGGTTGTGCCAACTCCACACTTTTCAAGAAGATGAGTATTAACGTGATCTCCTGCCCAGGTTGCGGAAACAGGCATAATGTGAGCCAGGTTCAGAGTGTGCAGCAAAGGCCGCCTAATATTGGCGTATACATGGCCGGGAAGGGAGCCAAGCCAGGTTTCCTTTGAATTGAACGACTCTTCTTTGACAGTAAATCCTTTGGACTGAATTACATCCCGGATCATGGAAATCTTATTTTTTGCTGTTTCCAGGTCTTTGTCCCAGACGGTTACTGTGGCAGTCATGTAGCCATAGGCTGCTAAATCGCCGCCAAGTTCCTGCAAAGCGGCATCAGCATCAGCGGCTTTATTTGCAGCATCCGTATTAAGCAAGGCACTTTCTTGGTGAGCCGCTTCTTCTTTGAGCATAGTCCAGATTGTTTTTCGCTTCTGCCACCAACGCTTGCGGTACTTCTCAAGTTCTTTTTGGGCATCAACTTTTGAAAAATAAATAAAACGAGTAACCCACCTGTACTGAATACCTAAGTGATTTAACTCATCCAGAATTCCGGGATAAGATTCTGATGGGTAACCCATAAAAGATATGCTCGGTATAAAATTATCTCCCAACATTGGAATATGACCAGGAGTGAATGCCTGATCCGGAAGCAGAGCGTCCAGATACATCGGCACCGGTGGACATTTCACAAGGTGGCGGTTCGTTGAAATGGTACTGTGCAAATAAGTTAACGTCTGGTCATCATCCAATTCTCCCACATCAGCAAAAACGCCTCTCATTAAACCAACAATAGCGGCGACCTGGTTGACAAAATTTTCAATTTCTCGCTGGTTGTCACTGGCAATAGCTTTTCTGCTTTTTAAATCATTTTCCTCGGATTCAAAAAACACAGCTTGCACCTTTTTTCTTTTTGAACTCTCAAGCTGGCAAACAAAGGTGCAAAAATAACTCGATTCAAAATGATTATCTGCGGCTTCAAATTGTTCTTTACGCTCATTGTCAACAATCCAACACGCTCCATTAGGCCAAGACGCTTTTGGGTAATCGTTTGCCTCAAACCGTTGAGCCTCAACAAATAACGCCCAGCCACTCGTAAGACGCTGCAAAGCGTTATTCAGTCTGGCAACCGCGCTCATCATTTCACTATCCGAACTACTGGCCAGATCCGGCCCTCGAAAAGCGATTGTTTTTTGAAGCAAACAAGACTTATGAAGAATCACACCAGGGGCAACTAAAGCAGCCCATGGCAAATAATCCGGAAGCCGATTCTTAGGCGTCCTGTATTCAGTCAAATTAAACATATTTTTTTCCTTACGGATCAAGCCTTTCAGGATTCTTCATATCCTGAATAAACACTTCAAAAAAATAGGGGTCTTTTTCCGTGGCAAGTTTAAGAACGTAGTGTATTCCAATTCCGAAAACCACCACCCATACTTGATGCATGCCAAACCCCATAGCCGCAACTATTGTCCAAAGCAAAAAACATACATTCCGTGGCACTCCTGCCAACAAAATACGCTCAATAAGTGAACGATGAACAGAAACAACAAAGCCGTCAATGGTTGCTCGACTCATACGAGAAGCCCCCCGCTGAATCCAAAAAACGTCAAACCCCAAGAAGTCGCATTAAAAGCAATGGAAAGGCCCATGGCAACCCACAGGCCTTTTTTCATAATGGAACCGCCCTCGGAAAAAGCCAGGCTAAGGCCCAGGACTATAATGGAGGCCGCTCCAAGTACCCGGGCCATCGGCCCTTCTAAACTGCTCAGCAATTTTGAGAGTGGGCCTTCCCACGGCATTCCTGTCGAGGTTGTGCAAAAACATCACCCGCACCCGCTACACAAATTCCAACCACCAGACCAACACCAATAATTATTTTTAAATCCTGTTTCATCGTTTTAACCTCTCCTTTGTCCAATACCTTCGCCAATTTCCATTTTATAGTGAAGATATTGTTGTCAGTATAATTTTAACAAGTAATCATTATTAATGATTAACAAATAATAATGATTACTTATATCGCGTGTGAAACAAAAAAGCAAACAAAAAAACCTTTGGCCCTCAAATTTCCATCAAATTCCAACCCCCAGCCTCATTCAAACCGTTCACCGCTGTAATTCCAGTGATAGACCGGCCTGCAACTGCTTTTCTGTCTTTAGTGATATGCACACAGATTTCCACAGCCTCGGCAATCAAATATCTAGGCGCTGTCGGCATGACCTCTTCAATAAGCTGACCCAACCTCTCAAGCATGGCCACAGGATCATTTGCGTGAATAGTTGATATACCTCCAGGATGGCCGGTGTTCCAAGCCTTTAAAAGGTCAAGCGCCGATCCGTCCCGAACCTCGCCCAAAATTATCCGGTCGGGCCGATAACGTAAGGCATCCATAATTGCATTTTGAAAACTATAGTTCGTTTGCACAAGTATTTGGATCTTGTTTTCAGCAGCACATTGAAGCTCAGGGTTATCCTCCACAATATAAACCCTGTCCCTGGTGTCTGAAACACATTGCAACAAGGCATTGGCAAGTGTGGTCTTTCCTGATCCGGTACCACCGCCAACCAGAATATTTTTTCTGTCAAGTACAGCCTTTCGCAGAATATCGGCTTGCCGTTGGGTCATAATTTTACTTTCAACATAATTATCCAAAGTAAAAATAATCTTCGATGGTTTCCTGAAAGCAAATGTTGGAGATTCGACAATC
>JAIWHJ010000033.1:0-10192 GCA_048629695.1 Promethearchaeota archaeon | reverse complement strand
CCGGCGCATGAACACCGGCTACGGCAAATGCTTCAGCGAGTTTTTTCGGCGGCATATGGCGGAGCCGCCCCCCTGCTGCAGCTGCACCGTAAGCACACCATCTTCCCGTTGCAAGGGTGTCCAGGGCGGGATGATCGCGCGCCGCCGCAACCCTTATCGCAACCTCGTAACCGATTATGATGGCTGCAAGAAGTTCCCTGCCGGAGGTGTTTGTCTCCTGGGCCACGGCAAGTGCGGCGGGAATGATCGAAGCTCCGGGATGCCCCATGGCCTCTCTATGACCGTCATCCAGGTCCAGAGCGCTTGCAAAGGTGCTGTTTACATAAGCGGCTCCGGGGGCATTAAAAGTTTTTCCCGAAAACCATACGTCGGAGCGGCCGGACGAAAAAAGCCGTTCCGACATATCCAGGACGGCCATTGCTGCAGTTGAGCGGGAGCCGGCCGCAGAGGCCGCCACAAGATCGAGAATGCATTTTTTCGCGGCATCATATGCAGAAAGCGGAATCTTATCCGGTGCGAGCTCACAGGCAAACCTGGCCAACGCCAAGGTTGTTGTGTTTTTTCTATTTTTCATTTGCAAAGAGAACCGATCAGCAGGCTTTTTCTATCTCCTTCAAGGTCTGTTCAGGAAGTATGCCCTGATCGGTCATTTTTTTTCGTATCCTTGAAACCGCAAGCCGCCAGGGTGATAAATCAACCTTGAGATAAGCGGCCTTATATCGACTCATGTTGAGTCGCTCATTCTTTTTTTCGATATGGTAAAGGTTTAAAGAAAAAATATTCCCGGCACTGTCGCAGGCTTTTTCCAAAGCGTGTTGAACCTCAGATGAAAATGAGCTGTATTTTGTTTCTGTTATAAAAACTCCCATAATCTCAGGGATATCTCCAAGAATCGTTACATATTTTGCATGGCTGCAAAACCCGTTGTGGTATATCAGCGCCTTTTTGGTAGGTACCACATCCACTTGGCCGGAGGCGATGGCTTTACGAACTTTTGACCATGGGACCACAACTGGAATGGCCCCCATCTCATCCCAAAATATGCGAAGATGTTCGCAATCGAATATTCTCACTTTCAAGCCCTTAACATCCTCAGGTGTGCATATGGGTCGGCGTGAAACAAGCACCCACTCAAGCCCTCTTATCCAGTTCCAGTTTGGGTTTAACAACCTGATCCCTTTCTGCAGCAGTGCTTCCGTGACGTTTTCCCTGAAATATGGACTCGCCAGAAATGCCTGCCTGTGCTGTTCGTCTCTGAAACAGTATGGCAGGGAAAGCTGTTTAAGTGCCGGTGCTATCCTGTAAAATTGAACCAGATTTTCAATAAAAAGATCGACACTTCCTTCAAAAATCAGATCGATCTGATCAACAGCAGGGCCGAACTGAAGTGTTCCGAGCGAATTAAGAGCCACGGCTCCGTTGGTATTGCTGCCAACCTCCTGTGCGAACCAGTGCAGACCCTGGTTTTCAAGGCCGGCGACCGCGATGATCTTATGGCGTACGGCAGTTGATTTATCTTCTGTCTGGAAGAGGTAGTTTAATGGCCGGCCCAGTATACGGCATAGTCGGGCAAGATTTTTTATTGACACATTGGCCTTGCCGGTTTCAATCTTGGAAAGCTGGCCCTGGGATATGCCGGCTTTCGATGCAAGATCGATTGCATTCATCTTTCCGGCCTTGCGAAGCTCCCTGATCTTGATACCCACGTTCTTTTGAATAAGATCTTCCTGGACAGCTTTATCGATTTTTTCCATTAGTATATTCTTCTATTTTGTAATCGATATGCATACCCCTTGCTTCTAACTCATGAATGAACGCATCCGGTGGAACATGGCGCGCCGGCGACAGCACACCTGTTTGGGTTATCTGGCCGGAAAGGATCATTTGAGCGCCGATGCTGGATGTAAACCCCACAGTGCGGTTCATGGCGAAAAGCCCGCTTTCAAGATCACGATAATCTATTAGATCGTAGGTTACCTTCACTTTTTTGTCTTTTTTAAGGCCCCATGCCTCAACCCTCAACAGGGCAAGGTCTCGTTCATTTTTTTCATACTGAAGTCTAGGGGTCAAACATTTGGTTAAAAAAGAAAGGGGCGAAATTTCCGCGTTGCCAATCTTAACCGGAGTATCATCAAGAAATCCGAGGGCCACCATTTTGCGCCAGAACCTGCTGTGCCCGGGCCATCTGAGGGCAAAGCGCCCCATCTCAACCAGACCCTGGCCCAGACCGAATATCTCAACATACTTTTCAGCATCACCGTTCGGATATGCTTCAATCGAACCGATCCCGGCAAACTCTATCTCATGAATATTCTTCTGATGGAATATTTCATTCCCTGGAACAACAAAAAGTTTTCCATTTTTGATAAGTCGCGCCTCGCGCGTATACACAGCCAGAACCCGCTCGAAAATCCACGAGATTTTATATTTGATGGGACTATCAGCGGCGCATTCGGGCGCAGGTATACCGCCACCATAAGAGTAAAGGCCGTGAACCTCATCCAGCTTGTCCACTGCCAAACGGCCCATGACAAGGTCGATTCCCGGATCAAGCCCCATCTCCGGAAGAATGATTCCCCCCTGCTCTTTTGCCAACGCATCCAACTCCTTTAGCTTGTATGTATAGTTGGAGCTTACAAAAGGGATTCCGGCTTCTAAGGCAGCCCTGGCGGCGGTCAGTGCAAGCTCTATCGGCAGCATACAGACGACCACCCGGATATCCATACCGGTAAACGTCTTTGCCAGATCCTGTTCTTGTGCGACATCCAGTTTTAAGGCCCGTGTTTTAGAATAGCCCATTCGGTTGAGATACTGAGCTGTGTGGGAGATATCAATATCAGCCGCAATTATTTCGCTTATTAGTTCACTTTGTTCGAGATCGTGAATCACAGCTTTGCCCTGCAGGCCTATTCCAAGTACAATCGCTTTCATCTGTCTTCTTAGCTCCTAATCTGTTCCGGACAAGAGGTCCGGCCTGTATTCATATGTGTCCACAGCCTCAATCCGGTTGGCGGTTTTTATGCCCCGTCTCTCAAGTTCCCTAAGAAAAGCTTCCGGCGGAACATCTTTTACCGGGGATAGTACTCCGGGAGTTGCTATTTTCCCTGTGAGGATCATCTGGGCACCGATGCTGGCTGTGAACCCTACGGTACGGTTCATGGCAAACAATCCCGTTTCAAGGTCCCGGCGATCCGTGACCTCATAGGTAACCAGTTTTCCCTCTCCGTTCCTTTTCCCCCAGGCCTGGACCCTGATTATAGCAAGGTCCCTCTCGTCATCGCCGTACTTTAGTCTGGGAGAAAGCATACTAACTAAAAATTGTCTCGGAGAAAAAGGAATATTCTCAGGATCGCAGGAGGTGTCATCCAGAAGGCCGAGTCCTGCCATGGTGCCCCAGAACCTGCAGTGTCCGGGCCAGCGCAGGGCGAACCTGCCCATATGACGGATATCCTTTCCCAGACCGAACATACGGATAAATTTTACGGCATCTCCGTTAGGATAGGCTTCCAAATGCCCAAGACCTGGAATTTCCACCCGGTGCACATTTTCCTGCCGGAAAATCCGGTCCCCTGGTATATCCATGCGTGTACCCTCTTTCAGGATAACCGCATCTCTCATGTAAGCCTTGAGAACCCCTTCGAAAGTCCATGAGATCTTATATCTCAGGGGATTGTCATCCGCACAGGCCGGTTCCGGTATACCAGTCCCATAAGAGTAAAGCCCTACAACCTGGTCCAGTTTATCAACCGCAAGACGGCCCAGAACAAGATCGATGCCGGGATCCATGCCCATTTCAGGCAGTATTATAATTCCTCTTTTTCTGGCAGCCGAATCCAGTTCGGCGATTTCTCCCGTGTAGCTGGAAGATACAAAGTGGACGCCTGCATTCAGGGCGGCTGTGGCAACTCCGTATCCGAAATGCGCCGGCAGCATGGAGATAACAATATCGGCCCCTGACTGTTCTACAATTTTCGTTAAGTCCGCCTCCTTTGTCGCGTTAAGTTGTTTCAGCACCGTTTTGTGTAATCCCTTTTCCTTTATGTATTTTTTCAACGGATCAGGATCTATGTCAAAGACAAGGATTTCATCTACTACGGAACTATGTTCCAGATCATGGGCCACGGCTTTCCCCTGCATGCCCATTCCCAGTAGCAGCACCTTCATAAAACACCTCCGGATATTTTTTATTTCTTTCTGTTATTGCTTATCGCTATAGATTTATAAGCCTGGGATCCAGGGCATCGCGCAATCCGTCGCCCAGAAGATTGATTGACAAAATCGTAAACATAATAGCCAATCCCGGCAAGGTGACAAGCCACCATGCATCGCCGATATAAACCCGACCTTCAGCAAGCATCCTGCCCCAGGTCGGCATTGGCGGTGGAGCCCCCATACCCAAATATGACAGGCCGCTTTCCCATATTATTATGTTCGCAACTCGCAGGGTTCCCAGGACAAGAAGCGGTGAAATAACATTGGGAAGAATATGCCTTATAATGATAATTATGTTATGGGTTCCAATTGCACGAGACGCTTCCACGAATTCCTTTCTTTTCAAGGAGAGAACGCTTCCGCGAATTGTTCGGGCATAGGTGACCCAGTCTGATATTCCGAGCACGAGAATCAGGTTCAGAATTGAAGGACCGAGAACCGCAATCACTGAAATAGTAAGCAGCATGAAAGGATAGGCCATGAAGATATCGGCGATGCGCATTATGAAACTGTCGGTTTTGCCACCATAGTAGCCTGAAATAAGTCCCAGAACGATTCCGACCAGCTCCGCCACGAAAACGGCTGTAAAGCCGACTAAAAGAGAGACCCTGCTGCCGTAAAGCAAACGTGATAAAACATCTCGGCCGAGATTATCCGTGCCCAGGGGATGGCTCCATACCCCCCCTGACTGCCATACCGGTGGTGTAAACCGGGCCAGAAGATCCTGCGCAAGAGGATCTGTATGGTACAAAACAGGAAACAATACACTTGTCATCAGGATGAGCAGAAGAAGTATGCCCCCGGCCAGGGCGCTCGGACGCTTAACAACCTCCCGAGCGGTTTCAAGCGTTAGTCGGATACGGGGTTCAAGACTCTCAATTGCTTGCCGGAAGCCACGGGATTCGGTTGCCCTGGTGTTCATTTTTCCTCTGAATAACTGATTTGGGGGTCCAGGTACACATAAAGAATATCCACCAAAAGATTCATTCCCACAAATAGAAGGGAAAGTACAAAGACGATGGCCTGAACAAGGGGATAATCCCTGCTGAAGATCGCCTGGATCACCAGACGTCCCAGTCCCGGCCATGCAAATACCGTTTCTATTATCACCGTGCCGCCAATGAGAAAACCGAACTGCATTCCCGCCACGGTCACAAGCGGGATCAGGGCGTTTTTCAGCGCATGCTTGGAGATAACGATCTCCTCCCTGAGCCCCTTGGCCCTGGCGGTGCGGATATAGTCAAGACTCAGAACTTCCAACATGACCGATCTTGTGAGCCGGGCAAACATGGCCATTAGACTCAGCCCCAGCGATACGGCCGGCATAATCAGATGTGCCATGGTACCACGGCCCGATGTGGGCAGCCAGCCCAGGTGGACGGAAAAGAGGAGCATAAGCATGATTCCCAGCCAGAAATGTGGCATGGAAAGGCCCAACAGCGCTCCGAGCATGCTTCCCATGTCCAGCATGGAACCCCTTCGAACCGCCGAAATAATACCTATGGGCACAGCCAGAACAAGGGCAAACACCATGGCGGCCACCGCAAGTTCCAAACTGGCGGGAAGCCGTTCGATGACAAGCTCCATAACCGGCACGTGGTAATAAAGAGATTCTCCGAAATCACCCCGGATCGCCTTTGAGGCAAAGCGGACATACTGAACATAGAGCGGGTCATTGAACCCAAGCTGCTCCCTGAGTTCCTCTATCTCCTGATCGGATGCATCCCCCGGCAGCATCAGCAGCACCGGATCTCCCGAAAGATGGATAAAGAAAAAGCTTATCATGGAGATCCCGATGACAACGTAAACCGTATGCCAGAGTCTTTTTAGTATATATTGCAGCATAATAACATGAAGCCGGATACTTTAGGGGCCCTGCGGGATAACTTTCCGCAGGGCCTGTGGTTGGTTTTTTAATTTTTGGGTTTGGCCCACCGCATGTTCAGGAATCCGTCACGGTCACCCTTGTAGAAGACCTTGTTGGAAACACCGAACACTTCGGGAATCACGTAAAGAAAGGCCCAGGGAGAATCCTTGTACAGAATTCTATCGATTTCGTTGTAGACCTTGGCCCTCTCCGTGCGATCAATAATGGTTCTGCCCAGATCAAGAAGGACATCAATGGTTTCATTTTTATAGTAATAGTCGCGGCTCTTTGAATTGAACAGGGAATACATGTAACGATCAGGCTCCGGCGCATCATCCCACCAGTAAACGTACAACTGATGCTTTTTGCCCTTGTATCGTTGCCACATAACTGCCCGCTCAAAAGGCTCCAGTTTTGCTTTTATACCAGATTCCGTCAGGTTCGCGGCAATGGCTTCGACCTGCTCCTGAATCTGAGACATGTAGGTGGGATAAGCCAGGCGTACTTCGATTCCGTTCGGATAACCCGCTTCCTTGAGCAGGGCTTTTGCCTTTGCAGGATCAAAAGGATAGGGCTTAAGATCAGGTGCGTGGCCGAATGTCCTGGGGCTGATCGGACCGTTGCAAAGAATAGCCTTGCCGTTGAAAAGCGCTTTGTTGATAAGCTCGCGGTTAATGGCGTAGTTCACTGCCTGGCGTACGCGTACGTCATCAAAGGGCGGCTCATAGGTGTTTATGCCAAGATAGGGCATTACGCCCATCTGTGAGGTGAGATACGCCTTGCCTGACTCCAGGATATTTTTTCTCTGGTGAACGGCGATACCGCTGATCACATCTACTTCCCCGGTGATTAGTGCCGCTACCCGGGATGTCGCCTCGGGAACAGTCTTGAAAACGACCTTGCGGTAGTATGGTTTGGGGCCGTAATAATTTTCGTACCGCTCCAGAATTACCGATTCTCCCCGCACCCATTTCGCAAGTTTATAAGGCCCGCATCCCACCGGGTTGGTGTTGTATTTTGTGTTCCCGACTTTTTTGATATAATCCGGCGGAACGATGGGAAGGTAAATACCCAGCATGTAAAGACCGGGTGCAAAGGGCCTCGCAGTTTTTATCTCAAAGGATAATTCATCCAGCACCTTAATCTCTTTGAAGGCGGAAAGTTTTCCCTTGTGGTTACACTTGATTTCAGGATCAAATACCCTGTCAAGAGAGAATTTAACGGCCTTTGAATTCAAGGGCTCACCGTTATGAAATGTAATCCCTTTGCGGAGGGTGATCTTCCAGGTCATGTCGTCTATCTTTTCCCATTTTTCAGCCAGGGCAGGTTTGATCGATGCATCCTGCTGTGGAAAAAACAGCGTGTCGTGAATATTGTAGCAAACACTCATCGTGTTTTGCAAAGAGGAACGCATCAGGTCGAGTCCCACGGGTTCCGATTCCTGAACCACGATCAGTGTGTCCGCATCCCGGGCCACCCCAGGTGATGCAAACAGGCAAATTAACATCAGAGCTGCTAAAATGAGTAAATACGTTTTTTTCATAAGTCTTCTCCTTTAATTTTAATTGTTTGTTGATCTTTACCTCTTAACCTGACCGAAGACGATCCTACCGGTCAGGTGCGGGAGGCCTCCAATACGGTTTTTTCATAAGTCACCTCCTTTGGCCTTGGTTGTTTGTTGATCTTTACCTCTTTACCCGGCCGAAGACGATTCTAACGGTCAGGCGCGGGAGGACTCCATATTTCACCGGCACTGTGAAGGTGGCAAGAAACGATATGCCCATCTTCTATCTGACGCGCCGGCGGTTTTTTTTGAGTACAAATGTCCATGCACTCAGGACATCTTGTATGAAAACGGCATCCTGGCGGGGGATTGCGGGGTGACGGCACATCCCCCTGCAGGATGACTTTTTTTCTGTTTTTTTTGTGCGGGTCCGGGATAGGAACCGAAGAGAGAAGCGAACGGGTATACGGATGAAGCGGGGTTGCATAAAGTGATTTTACCGGTGCAAGTTCGACGATCTCACCCAGATACATGACCGCCACTTTGTGACTGACGTGGCGGATAACACCCAGGTCATGGGATACGAAGATATAGGAAAGTTCGAATTGTTTCTGCAGCCGTAACATCAAATTGAGCATCTTGGCCTGTACAGATACGTCAAGGGCGGAAACCGGTTCATCGGCAATGATCAGTCTGGGTTTCAGGATAAGGGCCCTTGCCAGCATGATTCTCTGGCGCTGCCCCCCTGAAAATTCGTGGGGGAACCTTTTCATATGTTCCGGCAGCAGCCCGACTTCGGAGAGAGTCTTCTCTACCTCCTGCTTACGGGATATTCTGTCTCCGATGCCATGGGTAAGAAGAGGCTCTTCCACTATCCGTTCCACTGTGAGACGCGGATTCAGGGAACCGAAAGGGTCCTGAAATATAATCTGTATCCCCTGGCGGAGTTTCCGGCGCTCCCTTGGATGCATCTCAAACATGTTTTTACCCTGGAACCATACTTCACCGGATGTGGGAGTCAGAAGATTTAAAATAGTGCGGCTGGCGGTGGACTTGCCGCAACCCGATTCCCCCACAAGGCCCAGTGTCTCACGGTTCCCAACCGAAAAAGAGATATCATCCACGGCGTAAACATATTTTTTTTTGCGGTTGAACAGACCGGATCGAACCGGGAAATATTTGCTCAATTTATACACTTCAAGCAGATTAGACATGATCGACTTTCCAGCATGCGACTTTATGTCCGGGACCAATTTCGTGAAGTTCGGGCTCCTTTTTCCTGCAGATATCTTCGGCTTCAGGGCATCTTGTGTTAAACCTGCAGCCTGACGGCAGTTCCATAAGGCTGGGCACCGTCCCGCTGATCTCGTAAAGTTCCTTACTGTCGAAATCTGAAGTAGCGCTGGGAATAGCACGCAGCAAACCCTTAGTGTACGGGTGCAAAGGCTTGTCAAATAGATCCGGGGTGGATGCGATTTCCATGACCTTACCGGTATACATAACCATGACTCTGTCGCTTGTCTCGGCGATTACCCCAAGATTGTGGGTGATCATTATAATGGCGGTTCCAAGATTGTCCCTCAGTTTCATCATAAGATCCAGGATCTGGGCCTGTATGGTTACATCAAGAGCCGTTGTTGGTTCGTCGGCGATAAGGAGTTCGGGTCGGCAGGCAAGCGCCATGGCGATCATAACCCTTTGCCGCAGTCCTCCCGAAAGCTCATGCGGGTATTCGCTAATACGGTTGCCAGGGTCAGGCACACCTACTGCTTCCAGAATATCAACAGATTCATCAAGGGCCTGTTTGTAGTGCATGTTCCTGTGAACCCGGTAAACTTCTGAAAGCTGGTTGCCCACCGTAAAAACAGGATTAAGTGCTGTCATGGGTTCCTGGAATATCATGCTTATCTTGTTGCCACGGATACCGCGGATATCCTTATCCGAGACGTTAAGCAGGTTGCGCCCTTTAAATTGAATCTCCCCACCTGCAA
Organism: Promethearchaeota archaeon; assembly: GCA_048629695.1. GTDB lineage: Bacteria > Desulfobacterota > Desulfobulbia > Desulfobulbales > DAOVYS01 > DAOVYS01. Next base: position 618 of record JAIWHJ010000033.1, on the reverse strand, counting down.
AAAAAGCCGGGGGCATAGGCAGAAGGCGAAGGATTGACAGGGCGAGAACACTTTTCCCGCATCCTGATTCTCCCACTATTCCAAGGACCTCATTTTCGTTTACTTTGAGACTCACGCCGTCGACAGCCTTAACGATCCCTGCGGGGGTCTTAAAACAGGTTTTTAAGGAATTGATCTTTAAAGGCGTCATAGATATTACACAATTACGAAGTGTCGGCGTGAAATATTCTTTACAGGAATATATTGGCTGCTAAATAGCGCCACAAGGACTCTTTAAGACGAATAATCTAACAAAAGTTTCTTGTCAAGAATTTTGTTAATAAACTCGTAATAAATCTGATGGGATACTCTTAACCACAAAATGATGTGTGGTTGTCAGTCAAACTGTACTATATATTGAATCAGCAATTGCAGGTTTTGACTTTTTTCCACCATAGCACTTTTATTATTCTGAATCATATTTTTTTATGGCTTTTTCCAAAGGAACACAAGGTAGGGGCTTCGCCTCAATTGGAAAGTCGCAGATCCCGTCTTTAGCGGGATTGGAACTCTGGAATATTGGAATCATGGGTTCTGGGATAATGGAATGGTGGGTTTAGAGAATCAAAACGAATATAA
>JAIWHJ010000032.1:0-10234 GCA_048629695.1 Promethearchaeota archaeon | reverse complement strand
AGACAGACGCAAACAGCGCGCTCCTCATCCTGGGCGTTCACTATTCAAGACGCGACGCGGCTTACACTCTTCAGTGTTATGCGTTTAGGAGTAGTTTCCAATGAAGCGAGCATTATTAATAATTATCCCTATACTCTTGGTTATTACCTATTTAGTCTATAACGCTGTGAACAATCATCTTGCATACAAGGCTAAAACGGAAGCTGAAAAAGCTCAAAAAGAAAGGATAGAGAAGGATGTAGGTGCGGCTTTAGCTCAGTTAATCAAAAGATATGGTGCTTTCGATTGGGTAAAAGAGATAGAAAGCCGTAAAGAATTTGGTATTCAAATTCTAACTGTTGAATTGGAACAGTTATGGTTAACGGATCGCCCCACTCTTTTTATTGGTACCATAAAAGATATTTCAACCTTTAATCAAGAGTACTATATGATAAAAATTCAAATCGTTGGTCATGTAATAAGAGGAAATTATGAGTTGGCGCTTAAATGTTCTAAGCAAAAAGTCAATTCACTTCTTAAAGAGCACCCAGATTTGACCGAAGGAATGGTGAGTGGTGTTGCCGTTGTTGCAAATATCGATAAGATAAAAACAGTAATAGTACTCGGATATGACGGTGGAAAAGAAGACCTTAGGATAGGGGAAGGGAAATCCATTGATATGGTCTATATTCAAGACATAGGGGCATTATTATTATCTATGTAGAAAACGTTCGGTGATTTGCGTATATCAGATTATAAGTTAACAGCAAAACCGTTGAGGATAACTGCAATAACGATAACATATTGAAAAACCGTAATCTTTTAAGTGTCCATTACAAATCTTTGGCAAAAACGTCTTGTGGGCGATTATAGAACATGGCAAGGAATCAGCACCCGGGTGTTCTCAGGCGTTAATGCAGATCTTATGTAGAACTGAATTGGGCGTTTCCGGCTACTGCAAGAACCACAAATTCTATCAAATCAAATGATTATGACGATTGAATAATTGGGAGGCAGCTAGCATGGCATCTGTTATTCAGTATCATGAGGGAATCGGCTCGGTTGCCGTAATCGGCAACTATTTACCCCGCCAGTGCGGTATAGCAACATTCACTACTGATCTTGTTGAGGCCTTATCCACAGAAGCGCCCGACATAAACTGCTGGGCGGTTGCCATGAATGACAGACCCGAGGGATATGCGTATCCTGAAAAAGTGCGATTTGAGATCAACCAGAACAGGCTTACCGATTACAGTGTCGCATCGGAGTTTCTCAATATCAGCCAGATTGATATTGTCTGCGTACAGCATGAATACGGTATTTTCGGCGGAACGGCCGGCAGCCATCTTCTGAAACTTCTTGCAGCGCTTCGCATGCCGGTCGTAACAACGCTCCATACGGTTCTGAGAGATCCCGCCCCTGAATATCGTGAAGTCATGCGCAAGCTGTCTGACCTGTCAGACAAACTGATCGTAATGAGCCGGAAGGCCTTTGATTTCCTCAAAGATATCTATGCCGTGCCGGAGGAGAAAATTGCCTTTATCCCTCACGGCATTCCGGATACGCCTTTTATTGATCCCAACTTCTACAAAGATCAGTTTGGTGTGGAAGGCAAGAAGGTGCTTCTCACATTCGGCCTGCTTTCTCCCAATAAGGGCATTGAAAATGTGCTGCAGGCGCTTCCGTCGGTCATCAAAAAACACCCTGATGTTACCTATATTATCCTGGGAGCAACACATCCCCATATTTTGAAGTCGCATGGGGAGGAATACCGAATCAGCCTGCAGCAGCTCGTGCGCAAACTCAATATCAGCGATTATGTCATTTTTCAAAACCGTTTTGTCGAGCTGAAAGAATTATGTGAGTTTCTCGGCACCACTGATATATATGTAACCCCCTATCTTGAAGAAGCCCAGATTACTTCCGGGACGCTCGCCTATGCCATGGGCACCGGCAAAGCCGTCATTTCAACCCCGTACTGGTATGCGACCGAGATGCTTGCCGAAGGACGGGGAATAATTGTTCCATTCAACAACCCTGATGCCATGGCGGAAAAGATCATCGACCTTCTAGACAACGACGTCAAACGGCATACGATACGCAAAAAAGCCTATACATTCTGTCGCGAGGCGATCTGGAAGGAGGTATCCCGAAGATATCTCGAGCTTTTCAGCCAAGTTAAGCTCGAACGTGCCCGGCACCCTCGCCCCCGGCACTTATATATTGAAAACATCAAATCCATCACAAATTTCGATCTCCCGGAAATGAAGCTTGATCACCTGAAAACCCTTACCGATGATACGGGTATGCTGCAGCATGCCACGCATACCATCCCCGATCGTGTCCATGGCTACTGCGTCGATGATAATGCCAGAGCGCTGATGGTTGCCGCCATGGGCCCAAAATACCTGCAAGCGGACGACATGTGCCTTGATTCCCTCAGCAGCCGTTACCTCAGCTTTCTAATGTATGCCTTTAATGTCGAAAAGGGGCGGTTTCGTGATTTTATGACCTATTCTCGACATTGGACTGAGGAGGTGGGATCGGAGGATGCTCACGGTAGAGCGCTCTGGGGCATTGGCAAAGCTGTGGCTTTCCTTGGAAATCCCGGCCAGATGGCAATGACAACCTCGCTCTTCAGCCACGCGCTGAAAGCAGTCGAGCACTTTGATTCGCCCCGCGCCATCGCTTTTGCCTTGGTGGGCATTCATGCCTACCTGGAGAAATTTTCAGGCGACAGTGAAGCGCGCAGGGTTCGAGAAATCCTTGCAGATAGGCTTTTCAATCAGTTCAAGAACAATGCAACAAAAAGCTGGCCCTGGCTTGAAAGCATCTTAACCTATGCCAACGGCAAGCTGCCCCATGCCCTGCTCCTATCCGGCCAATGGATGCAGCGCAGCGATATGATCGATATGGGACTCAACTCCCTCAATTGGTTGGTCACCATCCAGACCGAAGACGGCCACTTTGTGCCGATCGGCAATAACGGATGGTATGAACAAGGCGGCCCCAAAGCCCGTTTCGACCAGCAGCCCCTCGAGGCTCATGCCATGATCGAAGCCTGTGTCGAAGCCTTTAACGTCAGCCGGGACAAGACATGGATCGAGAATACGGTCATGTGCTTTAACTGGTTTCTCGGACACAACGACCTGAATATGCCGCTCTATGATCCCAAGACCGGTGGCTGCCGCGACGGGCTGATGGCTGACGGCATCAACCAGAATGAAGGTGCCGAGTCGTCCCTTGCCTGGCTGCTTTCGCTTATGACATTGCAAAGGCTTTATGCCGACGCGATTTTAAAACAATCATCGGCCTAATCAACCGGTTAGCGTAAAGGGTTTAGCTATGCGCATTGCGATGCTATCGCCGATTGCCTGGCGCACGCCGCCGCGACACTACGGTCCGTGGGAAAGCGTGGTCTCCCTTTTGACCGAGGGGCTGGTATCGCGAGGCTATGATGTTACCCTTTTTGCGACCGGGGATTCGGAAACAAGCGGCAAGCTGCATGCCATTTGCGCGCGGGGCTATGAAGAAGACAGCTCCATTATGCCAAAAGTATGGGAATGCCTGCACATTTCGGAAGTCTTCGAGCATGCTGAAGATTTTGATATTATACATAACAATTTTGACTTCTTGCCCCTGACCTATACCGGCCTTATCACCACCCCGGTCGTTACCACCATTCACGGCTTTTCATCGCCCGGGATTCTGCCGGTTTACAAAAAATACAACGGCAAGGTGTTCTATGTTTCCATCAGTGATGCCGACCGGTCGCCGGAGCTTGACTATATCAAAACCATCCATCACGGCATTGATATAAAACAGTTTGATTTTCAGCCTGATCCGGACGATTACCTGCTCTTTTTCGGGCGTATTCACCATGACAAGGGTGCCAGAGAGGCCCTTGAAATTGCCAGGGCCTGCAATAAGAAGCTGATATTGGCAGGGATCATCCAGGATGAGGCCTACTATCACCAGTACGTCGAACCGCAGCTGGACAACTGCAATGCGGTTTATGTCGGCACGGCCGGACCGGCCCAGCGCAACCAGCTGCTTGGCAAGGCGTACGCGCTTCTGCACCCCATAAATTTCAATGAGCCTTTCGGCCTGTCCGTTATTGAGTCCATGGCCTGCGGCACCCCCGTGATCGCCTTTAACAAGGGGAGCATGCCCGAGTTGATCGAGCATGGCAAAAACGGCTTTCTGGTTTCGGGCTGCGAAGAGGCTGTTGAACATATGGTCAGGATAAAGGATATAAATAGATCGGACTGTCGCCGGACGGTCGAAGACCGCTTTACCGCAGACAGTATGGTCGAAAAATATATAGACGTTTACACACAGGTGCTTGAAAAGGCACCTAAGTATTAGCTGACAGCCAGGTGATGCTCCCCGCCGTCCCGATGAATCGGGACAGGGCATGCGCGGCACGCTCCAGTCAATCAAAATTGAGCATGGATAATGACAAGGTGCAGGACATGAACAGAAAAGACCCCCTCGTGAAGCGATATGACGGGAACCCCATCCTTACCAGGGATGACGTCCCCTACCCGGTAGCCACTGTTCACAATGCCGGGGTTATTAAACACAATGACCGGTATATAATGCTTTTCAGGTCACATCTCCACAACGGCCGCTCTGTAATCGGCCGGGCTGAAAGCGCAGACGGTTTTTCCTTTACTGTTCATCCCGAACCGTTCCTTGTGCCGTCACACGATGGCAGCATATTTGCCGAATACGAAGAGTTCGGGGTGGAGGACCTCCGCATAAACCCCGTGGAGGGCGAATATCTTCTTGCCTACAGTGCATACTCCCGGCATGGGGTGCGCATAGCACTTGCCCGGACAAAGGACTTTAAGAACATTGAGCGAATCGCGCTAATAACCCAGGCCGACCTTCGCAACGTCGTCATTTTTCCTGTAAAGTTCGGTGGCCGGTATGCGCGTCTTGACCGGCCGCATTCCGAAATGTCACCCTGGTCTATCTGGATTTCCTATTCCCCCGACCTGGTTCACTGGGGCGATTCACGAGTGATTATGAAGCCGGTTCCCTATCACTGGGATGAAATGAAAATCGGGCCCGGCGCACCGCCCTTCAAAACCGACAAGGGCTGGCTGCATATTTACCATGGAGTCTTTAAGACTATGGCCGGGGCGGTGTATCGCCTTGGCGCGGCCCTGCACAGTCTTAATGATCCGGCAAGAATCATCGGCGTTTCCGATCATTGGATACTGCAGCCCAAGGATCCCTGGGAGGTGAGCGGCTATGTGCCCAATGTTGTTTTTACATGCGGCGCCGTTCCTGAAGACGACGGTACGGTAAAAATATACTGGGGCGGTGCTGATACCGTCATGTGCGCCGGCACGGCAGTGATTGATGACCTGGTGCAGTTATGTCTGACAAATACCAGGTCAGCGCTGTAAAAAAGCAAAGGGCCATTCTCAAATCAACATATTTATCAAGGAGTCATGTCTGATGCCCGAAAAAATACTATCGCAGCCAAAAATCAAACGTAAAAAGATAAAAATTGAGGGGGACACATCACGCGTTATAACCCGCCCTCATATTCCCCGCGGCGCGCATCGCATACCCAAAATCATTCAACGCATAGTGGACTTGCCTGACACGACGGCCGAAGATCTTCTTGCACAAATAATGCTTGATTTTTCCGAGCGGCACAAAGACATCAGTCGCGTTTTTGATCGTAGTCTGAATGAGGTAAGAAATCATGTTCCTCGGGATGCCGTGCTAAGCGAGACTAAAAGGGCTCTCATCGGGGCCTATTTTACGATGGAGTACTCCATTGAATCGGCTGCCCTTTTTAACCCTTCAATCGTCCTCCACCCTGATCAGAGCCATCTGGACAAAGGCAGCTTGCGCTTTATCATGAGCCTGAGGGCAATCGGCGAAGGTCATGTTTCCTCTATTGTATTTCGCAGCGGCGTCCTTGACTGGGACAATACGTTTATCTTCGACCCGACCAGCGATTATGCCGAAAGGCCGGACGTCCGTTTAAATCGGGTTTACGACCGGAATCTCTTCCAGCTGAAGCTCAACGAAATGGAGGCCTCCAATGGCATAACAGCTCGTCTTCTTGGGCAGTTGCCGGAAGATTTCACCTATGATGATTTAGATGAAAAAATCCGAGCGCTTCGCGCAAGACCAATTTCCTCTGAGGCACACCAAAACGCAACCTTCGAAATCATGTACTGGCTTGCCAATTCCAATTATGAGATGAATTTCCGACCCGACCACAAAATATCCGAACGGGTTATCTTTCCCGTTTCGGAAAACGAAAGCAGCGGCATTGAAGACGCCCGGTTCGTGCAATTTTTTGATGACAACGGTGAGGTCACCTATTATGCGACCTATACGGCTTATAACGGTTTTACAATCCTTCCGCAGCTGATTGAAACAAAGGATTTTATCAAATTTAAAGTTATTACGCTCAACGGCAAAGCCATACAAAACAAGGGTATGGCTCTTTTTCCTCGTAGAATTGACGGCAGCTACGTTATGCTCTCGCGCCAGGACGGTGAAAATAGTCATATCATGTTCTCAGACAATATCCATTTCTGGCAGGATTCAGAAATCATCCAGGAGCCAACATGGCCCTGGGAATTCATTCAGGTCGGCAACTGCGGCTCACCCCTGGAAACCGATAAAGGCTGGATCGTGCTCACCCACGGTGTCGGGCCCATGCGGCAGTATTGCATCGGCGCCATGCTGCTTGATCTTGAAAACCCGGCAAAAATCATCGCCCGCCTTGAAGAGCCGTTACTCACCCCGCGCGGGGAAGAGCGCGAGGGGTATGTCCCCAATGTCGTTTATACCTGCGGCGCGATTTTCCACAATAACGACCTGGTCATTCCCTATGGCATGTCTGATATTACATCCGGCATAGCAACTGTTAATGTAAGCGAATTAATTAACTGCATGCACACGGTAGCTTGATGATCTTGGGAGTGTGGGGGAGATGCGGAACGCCTATGATTTTATGCTATACTTCTTGTTGAATCGGGTGTTGTTGTGAAAGCATGCCAAGACAAGCAAGAATAGATGCTGCGGGTGCGGTCTGGGAGAGATGCTTGTATTCGATAACGTCACTGCAACCATTGGAAGTCAGAGCTTCGCTGGTAGGGATTTCCTCCCAATATCTGCATCTGCCGAGAACAACGCCCGAATATAGTTTTGCTGCTATAATTTTTTAACTCATTATATCCAAAAAATATTGCGATTTCATTTACAAATCTACGCTATGAGGAATGCTATTTCCCGATTAGGATTCATACCTGCTTTAACGCGATAAGGTTTCCCCTATCTCTTCAGCCTTCAGGTACCCAACTCCACGCATTCCCATCTTAATCAAACAAAAATGTTGTTCTTCTTCAAATAATCCCACAAAATTGTCTTTTATCTGTAGGTCAAAAGTTAGTCCTTTTTAACAACGTACTGAAATAGTTGCATATATCTCGTAGGCACGAAGCTTGCAATTAAGAATGCTAAAGAGTATAGTGAAGCCTCCCTGTGCTCCCGCACAGGGCATCCTTAATTTTGTTTCAGGACGGCGGAACTCGCCGAAGCAATCCTGGCGAAGGTGAGCAAGCTTGCTAAACAATAGGAGAACAAAACAAGATGTGCCGTTTGTTTGCAGTAACTAGCGATACCCCGCTGTCTCCCATGGTAGCCTTAAATGCCTTGGAAGTCATGAAGGAAGGTCACGATGGTTCTGGGGTGGGTCTCTTTTTGAGTGATTTGGGAGGTCATTTTGGCGAGCTGAACGGGGCGCCTATCCTGTCCGGAATCTTTACCAATGAGGGGATGAAGCGCCTTGATCGGTTCATGGTAGAAAGGGGGTTTATGACCAAATATAAACTCTCGATCAAAGTTCCCAAGACACCGCCTGCAGGCGTGCCCAAGCGAGACATGTATTTGATCCGGGCCTACGAATGCCCGGATACCTGGGAAGAATTGAGCGAAAGCGAGATCCACAATCAGCTCATGCTCATCCGGCTCCACCTGAGGCAAATGGGAGAAGAAAAAGAAGATATGATTGTCTTTAGCTTCTGGCCGGACGTGGTCATGATTAAGGAAATTGGCGATCCTATGGCTGTGGCAGAATATTTACAGCTCGATCGCAAGGACCTTCAAGCCCGGGTAATTTTGGCCCAGGGCCGGCAAAACACGAACTACGCAATCAATCTCTATGCCTGCCATCCCTTCTTTATTCAAGGGGTGGCCACCATGACCAATGGAGAAAATACGGCCTTTGTTCCTATCAGGGAATTTCTCATGTCTCGTGGCTTTCCGGGCTATGTCGGCTACCAATCCGATTCAGAGGTCTTCACCCATATTCTTCATTTTTCTTTGACTCGCCTGGGATTGGGCATCGAGGCATACAAACACATCATCACCCCTCTGCTGGATGAAGATCTGGAGCACCACCCGAATGGTCGGTTTCTGAAACATCTGAAGCACTCTTGTCGGGGACTTATCATTGATGGACCAAACTGTGTGATCGGATGCCTTCCGGACAAGACACTCTTTCTGGTGCAGGACCGGAAAAAACTTCGACCGGGTGTTGTAGGAGGCAAACCCGGCCTCTATGCGATATCATCGGAAATGTGCGGGCTGGATGCCGCCATTCCTGATCGGGACAAGAGTAAAGATTTTCAACCCATGTATCTAGACACCGCCTTCATAGGGCCGGAGCGTCAGGAGGTAAGCACATGTCGTCAAACGGAACCATTGCTCCTTCCAAACTGAGCCTTAAGGATCTTCTATGGCAGGTTCATTGGGACAAGGAAAGATGCACCCTGTGCGGACGTTGCACTGCTGTTTGCCCGGTGAACGCCATTCAATTGGGGGTTCACCGCCAGCGGGTGGTTCAAACGCCTCTCGGGCTGACGGAGGTCCCGTCCAATGTGTATAAGGTCTATTACGGCATACGGCAAAGAACTGCCCCTTCACATGCCTGCGTGGGATGCGCCATGTGTACACTGGTATGTCCCAACGATTGCATCATCCCTTACCGGAGTGATGAAGCAGACAAGCTGAGATTCCACATCAACCGGGGCGGCCAGCCGCGGCGGCGCGGTGGACGCAGAAATGTTCCCGGCGGTGTTCTTGATCAAATCAAGTTCATCCGTATATCAATGCTGACTGACCCTGCTCTGGATGCAGGGCGGCATGAATTTGAGCTTCGCACCCTGCTGGGGCGTGTTCTGTCCCCTGAAGACAACCTGAAAGTCCTTAAGGATAAGGGCTGGATACCGCCTATTCGGGAAATCTACCCTTTAATCATAGGAGCGATGTCCTTTGGAGCTATTTCCCCAAGTATGTGGGAAGGGCTCCAAATGGGCGTGGCCTACCTAAACGAAGAGCTCGGCATGCCGGTTCGCATCTGCACAGGAGAAGGTGGCTGCCCGCCACGGCTTTTGCGCTCGAGGTTTTTGAAGTACGTCATTTTGCAGATAGCAAGCGGCTATTTCGGCTGGGACGAAATCATTCGTGCCATACCTGAAATGAAAGAGGACCCCTGCGCCATTGAAATCAAGTATGGCCAGGGTGCCAAGCCCGGCGATGGCGGTCTGCTCATGTGGCACAAAGTCAAAAAGCTGATTGCTGCCATCCGGGGTGTCCCCCCGGGGGTGAATCTGCCAAGTCCGCCCACGCACCAGACCCAATACTCTATTGAAGAATCGGTGGCAAAGATGATCCAGTCCATGTACATGGCCTGGGGCTTCCGGGTGCCTGTCTACCCTAAGATTTCAGGGACATCCACAGCCTTGGCCGTACTCAATAACCTGACCCGCAACCCATATGCTGCGGCTTTAACCATTGACGGGGAGGACGGCGGCACAGGGGCTGCCTACAATGTCTCCATGAATCACATGGGATACCCCATAGCGAGCAATATCCGCGACTGCTATCTGAATCTGGTCAAGCTGGGCAAACAAAATGAGATTCCCCTTTTTGCCGCAGGTGGTGTGGGAAAGCGCGGCAACATAGCTGCTAACGCAGCGGCCCTTATCATGCTGGGGGCAAGCGGTGTCCAGATAGGCAAGTACATAATGCAAGCCGCCGCAGGTTGTCTCGGCTCAGAGTCGGATCGGTGCAACATTTGCAACATCGGGCTCTGCCCTAAAGGGATCACATCCCAGGACCCTCGCCTTTACCGGCGCCTGGATCCGGAGCAAGTTGCAGAGCGCGTTGTGGATGTTTTTCTTTCCTTTGACACCGAACTGAAAAAGATCAT
>JAIWHJ010000031.1:0-10323 GCA_048629695.1 Promethearchaeota archaeon | reverse complement strand
TGCACCCGATCAGGCCGACTCACATAGGTTTTACTATAGTTCGCCGGCCTGATCGCGCACATATGGGGCGCCTGTGAACGATTACATACGGAGGAATCTGCTAAATAAGGATCCTCTATGAACGGTTACTAAATGTATGTAAAAAGAGATTTTTTATACAGGTTTTCCCTTGTTGTAATCCCGCCGGTCTACGACATTTTCAGCAGGCTTTTGTTTGCAACGTGCAGGGTAACCGAAAACAATCGGGACCACTGGGACCGCCATGTCGAAGCCGGCCCTATTATTGGAGCATTCTGGCATTATGGAATATGCTTTTCGATTTACCTGGCCAGGGGCAAACAGTGGGTGGCCATGGTAAGCGGCAGCAAAGATGGTGAATATATTGCAAGGATTCTTGAATGGCAGGGATATGAGACGGTCAGAGGATCAAGGACCAGAGGCGGACTGGGCGCCCTGAAACAAATGATGTCACGTATTAAAGAGGGAATAAACGGCGCAATTGTTGCCGACGGGTCCCAGGGGCCGCCGCTCAAAGTCCAGCCCGGAGCTATTCTCCTTGCTTCCAGAACCGGCATACCGATAATACCCATGGCCTGGGCCGCGGATAGATATATTACATTCAACAGCTGGGACCGCACCATTCTGCCCAAGCCCTTTGCCCGGATCTCCGCATGGTACGGCGAGCCGTTGGATGTCCCCGCCAATCTCGGTTCGGAAAATGTGGAAAAATATCGGCTGGAGCTTGAAAATCGGCTGAATATCGCCTATTCAAAGGCATGGAATACATTTGGAAAGCTGGAGCATTAGGGGATGTGGATTGCAGGCAGGGCAAAAGTAGATAAAGGTATTCTTCCGATGATAGTTTATAATCACCTCATTCCATGAAAACGGATATGGGTGGCATTATGGAACAAATAAAATCAAAAATCGAAAATGGTGATTGTTTAGAGGTGCTTAAAAAGTATCCCGATAATTTTTTTAACTTAATTATTACCAAACTAAAGTCAATTAAATGACTTGGATTTGTTTTGGTCCTCAAACATTGTATTACAGTTAAACAAAAAAATTCTGATTGACAATTTTTTTTTGACAGGTAATACTACCTCTTCCTTTTTAATTTACAAAATGACTGAACAATCGTTTTTGATCGTAAAATTAAGTAGTAGTTCAAAACTGCAAAATCGAAAAATATAATTTTTCGAAAATTCACTTGCTTGATGGTTTCATAAAAAGTATCAAGCACGAAGTTAGAATTTTTACGAGATTATCATCCGTTGTCTTCAGTTTATTGCCGTTTCAGTTTGTTTTCAGAATATTTACGATTTTTCCGTAGAAATAAAAAAAATAATTAATTAGTTGAAATACCTAACACACCTGAGTTTAAGGTATGTTAGGTATTTCATACTTCAGACGCTTTTTTCCCGGCTGTGCCGGATTATTCAAAGCGTAAGTGTACTACTGGTTGTGAGCTATATTGGAGGATTTAACTATGGGAATTAAAAGATCTCCCATTGGTGCGGCTGCTCGATGTTTGGGCATTGCCTGCGAGGGGAGCACCTGGGTTGAGGAACAGGCCGAAGACCAGGGTGTTGTCACCTATATTCAACGGATGAACAACCGGGCGATTGCGCCATGCCTTTTTGGTAAAGGCGGAACATGCTGCCGAAACTGTTCAGCCGGTCCATGCATGCTGATTGACAATATTCCGGAATCAATCGGGCTCTGCGGCGCAACCCCGGCTACCGTGGCGGCGCGAAATTTCAGCCGCATGGTGGCGGCGGGCTCGTCAGCGCATATGGACCACGCACTGGAGACCGCGTTTGCGTTTCTGGCCGCGGCCAGGGGAGAATCCGATTATACAATCAAGGATGAAAAAAAGCTTCATGCCCTTGCAGAGATATTCGGCATCAAAACTGAAGACCGTACCACCCGGGATATTGCCATTGAAGTAGGTGAAAAGGCCCTGGCCGAATTCGGTAAGCAGGAAGGCGGCATTGCCGGCATCAGCCGGGCCTGTGAAAAACGTCAAAAATTATGGGAAAAGTTAGGCATTGCCCCGCGCGGCATTCAGCGGGAAGTTGTTGAGATAATGCACCGCACTCATGTAGGAACGGATCAGGAATATCACAACCTGATTTTTCAGGCCACAAGGTGCGCTATTGCGGACGGATGGGGCGGGTCCATGATCTCGACCGAATTGCAGGACATCATGTTCGGGACACCTGTGCCTACTCGATCCGTAATGAATCTGGGCGTTCTTTCAGAAGACAAGGTCAACGTGGTAGTACACGGCCATGAACCGATTCTGTCCGAGGCCATGGCAATGGTCTCCGAGGAATCGGAGATTATAGAGGCGGCAAAAAAGGTCGGGGCAAAAGGGGTCAACCTGGTCGGTGTGTGCTGTACCGGCAATGAGGTCCTTATGCGCCACGGAATCCCTATTGCGGGAAGTTATATTCAGCAGGAGATCGTTCTTGCCACAGGCGCTGTTGAGGAAATGATCGTGGACGTGCAGTGTATAATGCAGTCCCTGCCGACAGTGGCCGACTGTTTCCATACCAAGGTGATTACCACATCCGACAGGGTGAAGATACCCGGCGCTGAGCACATTGAGGTACATCATCACAACGCATTGGAATCAGCGAGAAAGATTATCATACGCGCCATTGACCTTTATCCCAAGAGAGGCAAGGTCAATATCCCGAAAACCAAAATGGACGTGGTGGCCGGATTCAGTCACGAAACCATCAATCGTGAGCTGGGCGGCATATTCCGGGAGTCATACCGTCCTTTAAATGACAATATCATCAACGGTCGTATCAGGGGCGTCGGCGCTGTTGTCGGATGCGACAGCATGCATGTTCGTTCCGGAGAAGTGCATACAAAGGTTGTAAGAGAACTGATTGCCAATAATGTCCTGGTACTGGTTACCGGCTGCGCGGCCATTGCCTGCGGACGGGACGGCCTGCTGCGGCCCGAGGCCGCTGAACTGGCGGGACCGGGCCTCAGGGAAGTGTGTGAAACAGTCGGTATACCGCCGGTCCTGCATATGGGCTCATGCGTGGACAACAGCCGTATCCTGATCGCCGCAACAGCGATTGTCAAGGAAGGCGGTCTTGGCGACGATATCAGCGAGCTTCCGGCTGCCGGCTGCGCGCCTGAATGGATGAGTGAAAAGGCCATATCCATCGGCCATTATTTTGTCGCGAGCGGTTTTTACGTGGTATTTGGCCGCACCTTCCCGACTGTGAACAGCAAGGAGTTGACCGATTATCTCTTTAAAGGAATAGAAGAAGAGATTGGCGGAAAGTGGGCGGTTGAAGAGGATCCGGTTAAAATGGCTCAACTGATGATACAGGCAATCGAGGCTAAAAGAGAAGCGCTCGGCATCCAGGAGAAAAAGGAAAGGGTCCTCATGGATATGGAAATGAGGCGTTCTTTGGAATCATAATTATGAAAAAAAGTAATGAAACAAAACAGGGTTCCGCCCTTGTTCTGGGCGGCGGAGTGGCAGGCATACAGGCGTCTCTGGATCTGGCCGAACTGGGCTATTACGTATACCTGGTTGAAAAGTCGGCATCCATCGGCGGTGTGATGGCAAGGTTGGACAAGACCTTTCCCACCAATGACTGTGCCATCTGAATACTGGGACCTAAATTAGTTGAGGCCGGTCGGTCTCCAAATATCAAGATCCTGACAAAAGCCCGATTAGAATCCATTGAGGGAGAAGAAGGTAATTTTACCGCCCGCGTGCACACGGAACCGCGCTTTATTAATGAGGATCTGTGTACTGCCTGCGGTATCTGCACAATGTATTGCCCCACTACAACCTCGGATTTATTCAACGAAGGACTGTCGCTTACCAAGAATCTGCACAAGGATTACCCCCAGGCAGTGCCTGCCGGCTATTATGTCGATCCAATAGAGTGCCTCTACCTGAATCACGAAATGTGTCAAATCTGCGTTTCCACGTGTCAGGCCCAGGCGATTGATTTCAGCCAGACTGAGCAGGTACATGAACTCTCGGTGGGATCGGTCATATTAGCGCCCGGATTTGGACGTGTTGATGATGATGCCCTTGCGCGTTTTGGTTTCGGCATGTTCCCTGATGTGCTTACCAGCTTTGAGTTTGAACGGATGACAAGCGCTTCCGGCCCGACAACCGGGGCCATTGTCAGACCGTCGGACATGAGTCATCCCAAACGGATTGCATTTCTTCAATGCATCGGATCACGTGATCTCACATGCGGTAATGGATACTGTTCCACGGTCTGCTGTATGTATGCCGTGAAAGAGGCCTCTGTTGCCAAGGAACATGACCCTGATCTGGACATCACCATATTTTATATGGATATGAGGACACAGGGCAAAGGGTTTGATGCCGCACGGCAGCGCGCCCGTGATCAGAACGGCATCAGATTCGTGCGCAGCAGAGTGGGCGGAGTGTGTGAAAAGGATGGTCATTTGAGCCTTTCCTATGTTGACAGGAGTGGAAATCACAAGGATGAAGATTTCGACATGGTCGTATTGTCGGTCGGCCTTGGATCTCCGGATGGGGTTCAGTCCCTGGCCAAGTCCGCTGACATTGAATTAAATCGGTATGACTTCTGCCGCACAAAGAGTTTTTCACCCCTGAACACCACAAGACCGGGCATATTTGTAGCAGGCGCCTTTGAAGGTCCCAAGGATATCCCTGAAAGTGTCACCCAGGCAACCGGTTCCGCGGCAGCAGTATCCGAGATATTGCAGGAGGCGCGCGGCAGTCGGACAATCAAAAAGGAATATCCTCCGGAAGTGGATATTGGAGAAGAACCTCGAATCGGGGTATTTATCTGTCGTTGCGGCAGCAATATCGCCGGTGTAGTTGATGTGCCTGAAGTGGTGAGGTATGCAAGCACTTTAAAGGACGTAGTTTTAGCGGACGACAGTCTGTACAGTTGCTCGCAGGACGGCCAGCAGGCCCTTAAAGAGGTAATCCAGGGAAATGATTTAAATAGAATTGTAGTTGCCGCCTGTACGCCGCGCACACATGAACCGTTGTTTCAGGAAACCTTGAGAGATATCGGCCTGAATCGTTCTCTTTATGAAATGGTAAACATCAGGGACCAATGTTCCTGGGTCCATGCCAATGAACCTGAAGAGGCCACACTCAAGGCCAAGGATCTGGTAAGGATGGCCGTTGCAAAGGCCGGACTTCTTTCCCCGCTTGCCGAACAGACGGTTCCGGTTACCCCGAAGGCCCTTGTTATCGGCGGCGGGATAGCCGGATTGACCGCCTCTTTGAGTATTGCCGATCAAGGATTTGAATGTATTCTTATTGAGAAATCAGCGCAGTTGGGAGGCAATCTGAGGCTGCTCAATAAAACTCTTACAGGTGAAGATCCGAAAAAACTTTTAAGCGAAGTCAAAGGACGGGTAAACGATCATCCGCGGATCACAGTGCATACAAACACCGAGATCGAGAGCATCTCAGGCTATGTAGGCAATTTTTTCACAACACTTAAAATCGATAATAAAACCGAGGAGATTGATCACGGCGTTGTCGTGGTTGCCACGGGCGGCCGTGAGCACAGGATTGATAAGTATCTCTACGGCAAATCAAAAAATGTCGTTACACAGCTTGAACTGGAGGAGATCCTTACCTCGGATGAAAAGGCAAAAGCAATCAATGAAGCAGTAATGATCCAGTGCGCGGGCTCACGGGGTGATGATCTCAGCTATTGCAGCAAGATCTGTTGCACGGAAGCGATAAAAAACGCATTGACTCTAAAAGAGATAAATCCCGAGGCCAATGTGTTTGTGCTTTACAGAGACATGCGCACCTATGGTTTTAAAGAGGACTATTATCGTGAGGCCAGGGAAAAGGGAGTGATATTCATTGACTACGACACTGAAAATCCTCCGGTAGTCACGCAGGACAACGACAAGATATATGTTGAATTCACAGATAGCCTGCTGGACGAAAAAATAAAACTTCAGCCCGATATCCTGGCCTTAAGTGTCGGCATTGTTCCTCATCCGGTTGAGGATCTGGCAAAACTGTTAAAGGTGCCTCTTACTCAGGAAAAATTTTTCCTGGAGGCCCATGTCAAACTGCGGCCTGTTGAAATGGCGGTTGACGGTATTTACGTATGCGGGCTTGCCCACTCTCCGAAACCGATTGACGAGACGATCAGCCAGGCAAAGGCTGCAGCCTGTAAGGCATGTATCCCGCTGGCAAAGGGTATGGTTTCCGTTGAACCGATTGTTTCCAATGTTGATAAAGAGAAATGCATCGGATGCGGGATTTGTGCAAGCCTTTGCCCGTACAAGGCTATTCAAATCATTAAACTCGATAAGAAAAAGAAGGCTGAAACCATCACTGCCTCATGCAAGGGTTGCGGCATCTGCGCATCGCATTGCCCAACCATGGCCATCTCCATGGGAGGCTTTACTAATGAAGAAATAATGGCCCAGATACGGGCGTTTGGAAAGAGGGAATAGAATGAGTCAGGATTCGTTCAAGCCGAAAATACTTGGTTTCCTTTGCAATTGGTGCTGCTATGCGGCAGCAGACTCGGCTGGTGTAAGCCGATTTCAGTATCCGCCGAACCTGCGAACCATCAGAATAATGTGCACGGGCCGGATTGACCCTGTTTTTGTAATCGAGGGCTTTGCCTCAGGGGCGGACGGCATATTCGCCGGTGGCTGACACCTTGGCGAATGTCATTACCAGGTTGGTAATTATGATGCAATGATAACCGGGGAGCTGATTCGCGAGATTTTAAAAAGCAGCGGAGTTGATCCTGAGCGTTTCAGTCTTGAATGGGCTTCGGCAGCCGAGGCCCCGCGTTTTACGAAACTCATCACCACCTTTACAGAAAAGATAAAGGAAATGGGTCCGCTCGGTCAAGCTGAGGGAATTGACAGGGATGAGCTGCTCTTAAAACTTCGCGCCGCAAGTTCGGCAACTGAAAATATGAAGTTAAGGACAAAATTCGGCAAACTGACCAAGGGTTTCAGAGATGAAGGCGATTACAGCGCTGATGTCATCAAACAGAAGGTCGAAGAAAAACTGGCGGCTATCGTAAAATCGGAAGTCGGTTCAAAGGAGATACTTGTTCGGCTTGAACAAGGGCCGTTGAGTTTGGACGACCTGGCCGGAAAAGTAAACCTGACTGCTGAAGAAATCGAGGGTTTTCTGAACAAGTTGGGAAAAAAGGGACATGTATCCGCGAGCGAGGGGCGCTGGACCCTGGCCCCAACCGGTTAAGGCGCTTAAAAATTTCGAGCTGAGCAATTACGAATTAAAAATTACGAATCTTTGTTGTCTTGCACACAAAATCATTTTTTTACAGGCAATTCGTAATTCACAATTCACAATTCGTAATTTTAAAGGGTGTTTACATGACAATAAGCAGTAACGACTTGGATGCAAAGTTTAAATTTGAAGTAGCCGCCATTCCGGAAGGCGAACATATCATGCGCTGTTTCGCATGCGGAACATGCACTGCCGTTTGTCCCATTAACAGCGTTTTCCCAAAGGAATTTGATCCTAGAAAAATCATTCATATGATTATTCTAGGCCTGAAAAACCGCCTTCTTACGTCGGATCTGATCTGGCACTGTACAGGGTGCCGGACCTGCGAATTTGTATGCCCTCAAGGTGTGCGGTTCAATGAAATAATCAAGGCCTTAAGAATTCTTGCCTTAAAAGACGGCTATGTAGATGAAACATCCCTGGGCGAAATGGGAAAGCTGGCTGTTGTTGATGAAAAACGCTGCGTCGGCTGTCTTACCTGTGTGCGCATATGTCCCTTTGACGCCCCTTCCGTGGGGACGGAAGGCGTTGCTCACATTGAACCGCTAAAGTGTATGGCATGCGGAATCTGTGTGTCTGAGTGTCCGGCCAATGCTATTGAATTAAAGACATCCGAAGACGTGAGGCGGTTTGCCTCGTCTGAATTTTGTAATCGTCCACAGGCACCCCATCTGCACGCGATCAGTCCGGCTCACATAGGTTTACTATAGTTCGCCGGCCTGCTAGCGCACATATGGGGCACCTGTGAACGATTACATACGGAGGAGTCTGCTAAATAGCCCCCCTCTGAACGGTTATGTAGGTTTTATATGATGGCGGCTAAGAAATCCGGAAACAGGTTTGTTCTGCCTGAGCTGGGCATGGGCCTGAGCAGACGCCCTTCGCGGGTGGGTGATGCAATCAGGTGTGAGATTGCACGGTTGCTTCTTCAGAAGATCAAGGACCCTCGGGTACGGAATGTCACCATTACCAGCGTGGCAATGACAGGTGACTTGAGAAGGGCCAGGATTTATTTCAGCGTGTTTGGTGACAAACAGCAGATCAAGGAAGCGGAAAAGGGGTTGGGCAGCGCCAAAGGATTTATCCGAACTCATCTGGCAAAAGAACTCGGGATGCGATATGTGCCTGAACTTGATTTCAGGCATGATCTTGCTGAAGTCAAGCGTGAAGAGATGGAGAAACTGTTCAGAGAGATTAATGATGGTGAACCACGGTCTGAATGAGATTGCAAGGGTTATTTCCGGTGCGGAAAATTTTGTGATTGCCGGTCATATTTATCCGGACGTCGACGCTCTCGGCTCTCAGCTGGCATTGGGAAATATTCTTGAATCTCTAGGCAAAAACGTGGTTCTATACGGCGAAGCGGCTGTCCCGAAACAATTAAATTTCATGCCTGGAAGTGACAGGCTGATTATTTCTCCCATTGAATGGGATTCCTTTGACTGTGCCATAGCGCTTGACTGCGGTGATAGTTTCAGGCTTGGCAAGGAGATGGATAATTTTCTGAAAATTCATCCTCTTGTAGTTATTGATCATCATTCCGGGCACCAAGAGTTTGGAGATGTCCGTTGGGTGGAAGGGGACAGGAGTTCAACCGGCGAGATGGTCTTTGACCTTGCCCAGGCCCTGAACAGCGCCATATCCTATGACACGGCATACTGTCTTTATGCAGCCATTGTTTCCGACACTGGATCATTTAAATATTCGTCAACAACGGCCGATACCTTTCGGGTTGCAAAGGAGCTGGTTGAGAAAGGTGTTAAACCTTTTGAAGTGGCGGCCAAGCTTTTTGACAATTTTACCGTAAATCGTCTTCATCTTATGGTGTCGGTGCTGGGTACCATGGAATTTTATGAGGATGGACGGATTTCCTTCATTCATGTAACGCGTGCGATGTTTTCCGATACCGGTACGGATCAGGGTGATGTTGAAAGTTTTATCAACTACCCTAGGTCTCTGGAAGCGGTCAAAGTGGCTGTATTTTTAAAGGAAATCCATGACGGTCTTGTCAGCGTGAGCCTGAGGTCCAAGGGGTCATGGTGTGATGTAGCCGAGGTTGCGAAAAAATTTGGAGGTGGAGGTCATAAGCATGCGGCCGGGTTTAAAAAAGACTCCACTATTTCAGATGTTCGGGATAAGCTTTTGCCGGAAATTTCGCTTATGATGAAAAAATGAGTACGGCTTTGCAACCGACCGAGGGACGGATATCGGATTTCGATGCCGGTGTTTTCCTGGTGGATAAGCCGATCGGACCCACTTCTTTTAAGATAGTCCAGCTTGTTCGTCGGAATCTTGGAATAAAAAAGGTGGGGCATGCCGGAACGTTAGACCCTTTTGCCACCGGGTTGCTTGTGATATGTGCAGGGCGGCCCGCCACCAGGATAATTTCCCGTCTGATGGACGGCGAGAAGGAATATGAGGCAACCTTAAAACTTGGTGTTGAGACAGACACCTTTGATCTGGAAGGAAAAATAACCGCCAGCCGTCCTGTGGGGGAGCTTGACAGGGCGCGTGTTGAAAAATGTGTTTCAGGGTTTGAGGGTGAACAGCTTCAGGTGCCGCCGAGTTTCTCAGCTCTGAAACATAAGGGCAAGCCTCTTTATTATTATGCCAGGAAGGGAATTGAGATTGCCTGCAAGCCCCGGAGAATCCAGATTCGGGAAATAAACTGCATTGACATAAGCGCTGACACTCTAAGTATTTTGGTGCGGTGCGGCAAGGGGACATATATCAGGTCACTTGCCTCGGATATAGGAACAGCGTTAGGATGCGGAGCCCATCTGATTGCATTGAGGCGGCTTCGAAGCGGTTTATTTTCAGTAACAAATGCCTTGGCGGTGAATGATTTACTTGATCGAGAAAAGGGGCGTGATCTGCTGCTTGAGCACATGCTGAGTGTGGAAGACGTGCTTGAAATGCTGCCCCGTCGGAATTGAAAATCGTTGTTTACGGTTATGTATGTTTATGTATCGGAAAAACAAAGTTTCGCTGATTCGCATAGGATGAACCATCGTCATTCCGGC
>JAIWHJ010000030.1:0-10436 GCA_048629695.1 Promethearchaeota archaeon | reverse complement strand
GCAGGACCTTATCACGATTTAATCCCGAAACGTTCCTCATAAAATCTCTCCAGTATTGGCCTGAAATCTTGCTCGTCCATCCAGGTGTGAAAATAAAAATTATCCAGCAATTCAGGTGCCTTGTTAAGTATCGGCACACCTTCACGGATAACAGCAGCACATAATGGAAAATTTTTTATTGTCATCGGAATGATATCAAATGAAAAATCGACCTCTCTCGCAAGAATCTCAGCCAGCCTGTCTTCCCGTGAGGGAGGCTCTTGCCCGCCGCTATGCGCCACACAAAGGTCGATATCATGTAAGTTTTCATTTTTCACAAAAGAAACAAACAGGATAGCGGCTATGCAGTTTTCCCGCTCAAGCACGGAAATTATTTCGGACGGAGTAGAATTCCCATGGATTAACAAACTGGGAATGCTCCCGGAAAGATGTTATATACCTGAATAACGGTTCCAAAAACAGGTCACGAAAAAGAAGTGTATTTAGATCCCATACATTTAACCCTATCTTGTTTCTCGAAAAAGGACTACTGAATTATGATCATTGTGGGAGAAAAAATTAATACGAGTCGTAAAAGGATTGCCGAAGCGGTTGAAAAACGGGATGCCGATGCAATTACAGAGGTTGCCCGAGAGCAGGCCGAAGCAGGAGCCAATTATATTGATGTAAATGCGGGTACGTTTCTGGAACAGGAAGCGGATTGTCTCTGCTGGCTGGTGGAAACCGTTCAGCAGACTGTTGACCTGCCCTTGTGTCTTGACAGTCCGAGTCCAAAGGCTCTGGCCGCGGCTATTAAATGTCACAGGGGCGAACCCATGATTAATTCAATTTCCCTGGAGCCGGACCGGTACCAGGCCCTGCTGCCTGTAGTTACCGGTTATCCCTGTTCCGTCATAGCGCTTTGTATGGCAGAGACTGCCATGCCGACGAGTATCAAAGACAGGGTTCAGGCCGGGACTGAAATAGTAACCAGGCTTACCAAGGCCGGAATCCCTTTGGAAAAAATTTATGTTGACCCTCTTATTCAACCGGTTTCCGTTGATACTCGAATGGGAAAAGCAGCTCTTGGAGCTATTTCAGAAATCATGAAAAAATTTCCAGGGATAAACACCATATGCGGCCTTTCCAATGTCTCTTTCGGCCTTCCTTGCCGCCATTTGCTCAATCGGGCTTTTCTGACGCTCGGGATAGATCATGGACTGTCGGCCGCCATACTGGATCCTACCGACAACAGACTTATGGCAATCTTACGGGCTGCTGAAGTACTTCTGGACAGGGATGAATTTTGCGGGCGCTTTATCGATGCTTACCAAAACGGCCTGCTCGCTGACTGAAAAAATAACTATACTATTTCGTAAGGGCAGCCTAAGCCAAATAAAAAGGGAGGCATGAGTATGAGTGACTTAAAAGCACTGGCTGACGCAGTTATTAATGCCGATATCGACACCGCCGTAGCCGAAACCAGGAAGGCAATCGACGCAAAAGTCGATGTACAGGAAATATTGGACAAGGGGCTGATAATTCCGATGGATGAAGTAGGGCTTCGTTTTTCCAAAGGAATAATGTTTGTTCCGCAAATGCTGCGATCGGCAAAAACCATGCAGAACTGCATGGAATTGCTCATGCCGTTTTTTAGTGAAGGCGATATTTCATTTAAGGGAAAAATAATCATCGGCACTGTAAAAGGCGATCTGCACGATATCGGTAAAAATCTGGTTTCCATGATGCTGGAGGGCGCCGGTTTTACGATCGAGGATCTTGGGGTAGACGTGGCGCCGGAAACATTTGTCAAAAAAATTGAGGAAACAAAGGCCGACATCGTTGCCATGTCGGCGCTGTTATCCACGACCATGCCGTCCATGCGCAATACCATCGAAGCGCTGAAGCAGGCAGGAATTCGAGATTCGGTAAAGGTCATTATAGGAGGCGCCCCGGTGACTGAAAATTTTGCAGTGGAAATCGGCGCTGACGCCTATGCTCCGGATGCAGGTTACGGTGTAGTGGAAGCCAAAAAAATATTAGGTCTGTCGTAGAAGTTTTTGAGCTGTTAGCCTTTAGCTGTTAGCTCAAGAAATCAATAAGAAACACCGCAAGCTAAAAGCTAATGGCTAACAGCTTTTTTTAAATATTTTTGGCTCGTTTTTAATCACGACCTGAAACTAAGGAAACAGTTATGAGTGCACCGGATATCCCAACCTTTTCTCCCCGTTTAAAGGTTCTGAACAGCGAACAGGCCAGGGCTATACATGACTCGGCCCTGCAAATAATAGAAAAAATCGGTTTTAAGATGGAGCATGCCGGAATCCGTGATCTACTTACCAAGGCTGGATGCAAGGCAACAAAAGATGACTGGATGGTTATGCCCCCTGATCTGCCGGAAAAGGCGCTGCAATCAGCGCCTCGACAAGTCACGCTATACGATCAACTTGGCAATCCGGCAATGGTGATGGAAAATGAAAACTCGTTCTACGGCACAGGCTCTGACGCAATTTTTACGTTTGATATTGATACGGGAGAGCGGCGCGAGGCCCTGCTTAAGGATGTAGGCAATTTTGCCAGGTTGGTAGACGGACTCGATCATATGGATTTTGTCATGTCCATGGCCAATCCCAAGGACGTGACTATTGAGAGTATCTATGTTTCTGTTTTTGCCGAAATGGTTAAAAACTGTAATAAGCCGATCGTGTTTATTGCCGACAGCGGAAAGGATATTGCAAGGATTCATGAAATCGCTTCTCTTATAATGGGCGGCAAGGATGAACTTGAACAAAAACCCTTTCTGCTCAACTATTCAGAGGCTATCAGTCCTTTGCGTTTTCCACAAAATGTGATGGAAAAACTCATCTTTTGTTCCGAACACAAAATCCCGATCTGTTTTCCTTCCGGTTCAAATGCCGGGGGAGGAGCGCCGGTAACCCTTGCAGGCGCTATGGCCATGGGAATAGCGGAAAATCTTGTCGGTCTTGTTATTCATCAATTGGTTAACAAGGGCGCTCCCTTTATTTTCGGTCCGAATGTGAGCGTACTTGACATGAAATCCGCGGTGGTCTCGTACGGATGTCCGGAATGGAGCCTCACACAGGCTGCCCTGGCTGATATGCGCGATGAAATGTATGGTCTGCCCATCTGGGCTTATGCAGGGGCCTCGGATGCCAAACTCATGGATGCCCAGGCTGGTGCGGAGGCTATGTTTTCTATATGCACCGCGCTTTTTTCCAGGGCAAATCTGATTCACGACGTTGGTTTCCTGGAATTCGGCAGCACATCTTCGCTGGAAATGACGACCATGGCAAATGAACTGATTGCCATGAGCAGATTTTTCGTCCAGGGCATCCCTGTAAATCAAGAGACCCTGGCTTTTGAAGTCATTGAAAAAGTGGCAAAAGGCGGGACAGGTTCTATTTTTCTTACAGAGGATCATACATTCCACCATTTTATGAAAGCTCAATTTTTGCCGAAACTCCTGGATCGATCCCGATATGGTACATGGAAGGAGGCAGGTGGATCGGATCTTTTTAAACGATGTAACCAGGAGGCGAAACGAATTTTAACGGAGCATAATGTGACGCCCAAGGAAAAGAGCGTACTAAAGGAAATTGATCGTATTGTTTCAAATAGCGCGTAGAGAACCGCTGTAAATATTCGGCAGCACTTCACAGGAAGACGATCAGGCTGCCCAGCATACCAAAGTATCGAAGTCTGCAAAATACAGAGTATATTATGAGAACGAGTTTACAGTTTTGCAATCCATTGGGCCCGGAAGATCTTCAACGGATCGATGAGACCGGACAACGGATTCTTTCACGGGTTGGTCTTAAAATAGGGACTCCGGAGTATTTGGACATGCTTGAAAATGCCGGGGCAAGAGTAGACAGGGACCGTCCCAGGGTGTATTTTGACAAAGACTGGCTGTGTGATGTTTTGAAAAAGGCGCCCTCACGAGTAACCCTTTATTCCCGCAACGGAAAAAATGATATTGCTCTTGGCTCGGGGAAAGTGCATTTTGTAAACGGAGGGCGCGTCTTTCGCGTTCTGGATATGGGAACCGGCGGTTACAGGCGCACCATGTTAAGAGATGTAACGCACACTGCCATCCTTGTAGAACATCTGGATAATATCCGTTTTTATATAATCGCCTGCCAGGCGCACGACCTTGAAGATCCGGCAACATATCATCTGAACGATTTCTACGAGGCGCTCAATCATACGCAAAAGCATGTAATGGGAGGGTGTGACAGTCTAAAGGGTCTCAAACCTGTGTGGGATATGGTCTGCCTTATTGCCGGAAGCGCCGATGAGTTCAAGGAAAGACCCTTTATCTCTATAATTTCCAATCCAATCAGTCCGCTCACAATCGGACATGATACGCTTGACATAATCAGATTTTCCACAACGCATGGGATTCCCGTCACCTGTGCCCCGGCGCCTATTGCAGGAACCACAGCTCCCGGCACTCTGGCCGGCACCCTGGCCCAGCTTCATGCCGAAGCATTGGCCGGCGTTGCTCTTGCACAGGTGTTTTCCCCCGGCGCAGGGGTGCTTTACGGCGCGGTCCCGACAATCATGGATTTGCGCAACATGGACTTTGCTATCGGGTCCGTTGAAATGGCAATGATGAATGCAGCGGCGGTCGGACTTGCCAAACTCCATAATCTACCTATCTATGCATCAGGCGGTGTAACCGAGGCCAAGCGGCCCGATGTCCAGGCAGGCGTTGAGAAAACCTTTTCCAGTTTACTTGTGGCCATGGCCGGCGCGGACTGCATTCATCTTGCAGCCGGCATGCTTGATTCCGGAAATTCCATTTCCTACGAACAGTATGTGATTGATAATGAAATAATCGGCATGATTCTGCGCATGCTGAAAGGTATCAAGGTTGATGATGAAACTCTCGGGCTTGAAGTGATTGAAAAGGTAGGTCCCGGAGGACATTATATGACTGAAGATCACACGGTGAACCACATGATGGATGAATTCTTTTATCCGGATCTTTCCGTCCGTTCCCTTTTCGACGTATGGGAAAAAAATGGCCGGCCGGACATGTTGAGCCGGGCAAAGGAAAGGGTGGAGGAGATTCTCGGAAACAACAAGGACGGCGTTTTTGAACCAAAGATGATTGCTGAACTTAAAAATGCATTTCCCGGATTGATCGGTTAAGTATGATACGACTCGTGGCCTGCGAGGTCTTTAAACCAGCCCTGGATTATCTTGGTCTTCAGAAAAAATATCCCCGGATCCATATCACTTTTCTCCCATCCAGACTTCACATAAATCCAAACGAATTGGAACAGAGATTGTCAACCACAATTCAGCCTTTTAAACAGCAAACATCGCGAATTATCTGCTGTTACGGCAATTGTTTCGGAGGAATGGATGATTTCTGTGCACTGCATGGGCTCAGACGCACGCATGGAGACCATTGTTATGAAATTCTACTTGGACCTGGACGATTCAAGGAAATTATCGAAAAAACCACGGGCACCTATTTCGTGGAACAGGATCTTGTGCGCCATTTCAAGGAATACTGTGTAGATCCCTTGGAACTTTATGATGAAGATATGCGGCATATGTGTTTTGCCCATTACAAAAAATTACTCTACTTAAGACAGCCTGCGGATGGTGATCTGCTCCCGGAGGTTAAAAAAATTGCAGCGTTTCTTGAATTGGACCTGGATATTAAAGACGCGGATTATTCCTATCTTGAAAAAAAGCTCATAGATTTTGTTAAGGGCTCGCTCAAAAATAACTTCACATTTTGAGCGAGCCCTAATGACATTGAATGATGAATAAGAAAAAAACAAAAAAGAAAAAACATGGAAGACAACGAGCTTCCAGACACACTTCACGTAAGCGTCGAAACACTGTGTGGCTGAATGTCCTGCCGAATGATCTCTGGTTGGAGGTCAAACGAGGGACTACCATCCTGACGGCCCTGCAGAAAGAGAATATAGATCTGGCCGGTGATTGCGGTGGTCTGGGCAAATGCGGTAAGTGCAAGGTGCGGGTTCTCACCTCAACAGGACTCCCGTTGGTTAGTAAAACAGAAATACGTCTGGACGATGAAGAACTCAGGCAGGGAATCAGACTGGCCTGCCGCACAAAAATAAACAAGGACATGACTGTCTATCTGGGCGAAAGCGAACCTGAATTGCAATATCATCAGATTCTCAAGACAGGAATTTTGCCGCTTCTGGAATTCGACCCTCTGGTTCAGTACTGTCCGACAGAACTCCCGGTTGATTTACAAAAAGACGGCAGGTCTGATCTGGCTCTTGTCAGAGCTGCGTTGGGCCCCGCACATCAACAGCTCAAAGGCTGCCTGTCATGCCTGCGTTCCCTGACGGCAAAAATACACGAAAATACTGCCGATGGAACTGCGGTTATCCACGACAAAACACTTTTGGACTGGCTGCCCGGCAAAACCACAGACCATCATTTCGGCCTTGTCTTTGACCTCGGCACCAGCACTGTGGTGGGCAAGCTTATTAATCTTTCCAGCGGCCGGCAACCGGCTGCCGTATCATGTCTGAACAGTCAACAGAAATACGGGGCCGATGTCATCAGCAGGCTGCAACATGTCCGGATGAATAAGGACGGACTTGACAATCTTCACCTTCTCATGCTCAAGGACCTGAATAACCTTGCAAAACGCCTTTTACAATTAAACGGACTGCAGCCGGCCGACATATTTGTTGTGGTTGCAGCCGGCAATACGACCATGCAGCACTTTCTTCTGAACCTGGATCCCTCGGGTATTGCGGAGGCCCCTTTTTCTCCGGTAGTGGATGTCGGGATTATTGTGAAATCGGCGGATGCGGGTCTTAATTTGCATCCGGAAGCGCTGCTCTATGTAATGCCTGTCCGTTCCGGGTATGTCGGCGGCGATCTGCTCTCTGTTATTATTGCCTCCCAGGCCGCCGAACAGGATGAGAAGGTTATTCTGGGAATTGACCTGGGCACTAACGGCGAAATTTTCCTTGGCAACCAAAGGCGGATATTGACCTGTTCGACCGCCGTAGGCCCGGCCATGGAGGGGGCTAAGATTTCAAGCGGCACCATAGCAAAAGCCGGCGCTATTGAAGGGGTCAGGTTTCAGAACGGTCAACTCCATTATAAGGATGTCGGGAATATAGGGCCGATCGGAATCTGCGGCAGCGGACTGGTCGATCTTGTGGCCGTGCTCACAAACTGCGGGATCATTGATAATGAGGGTCTGATCAGGCCGACCACGGAAAACGGGATGGATGGTCTGAACAACCGGGTCATCGATCATGACGGTGTTTATGATTTTCTGGTTGCAGACGCTGATGAAAGTTATCACAACAAGCCGATCTATCTGACCCAGAAAGATGTGCGGGAATTACAATTTGCAAAAGCGGCCATAGCAGCCGGCATTGAAACGCTACTCAGTGAATGGGGAGCGGATCTTAAGGAAATTGACACCATATATCTGGCCGGCGCGCTCGGAAACTACGTAAATCCATACAGCGCTATACGTATCGGCCTTATTCCGGCAGTTGATCCCGACATTATTTCCTCCCTGGGAAACGCAGCCAGCACAGGAGCTTCCATGGTTTTGTTGTCCAGGGATTATTGGCATAAAGCAAATGAGCTGGCACATACCATCGAACATGTAGAACTCTCCTCCAGACCGGATTTTTCCGATCGTTTCATCAGTCAGATGGATTTCCCCAAAGAAAACCTCTGGGACAGAAGATCTATCACTGCATCCCGCTGGAATAAGGTCAATAACAACCGTTCAAATTGATTGTAATCGTGGCTCATGATCAAAATCGGGGACAGACCACTGTTTTGATGCGAAAAGAAAGAGCCGAACCATCTAATTAACCTGACCGCAAAAACTCGGCGATTTTGCGAAGTTTATTGTGCCGCTCCTAAGTGTGGTTGGGGTCGGACCAAGCCAACAGGTTGATATTATCAATAGGGCTTGGTTCTAACTTCGGCCAAAATGCAAAAAAATGGGGTTCCAGTTGCTGTGTAATATAGCTGTAATTCTGTAAAGTGGCCGAAATTAAAACCAACCCCATGGGAAAGTTATTTCGTCCTCGTCCCTTACCTTTAAAAATTTCCAGTTTATCTGGGTCAGGACAAAGGAAACAATAGTAGGATGATAAAAAAGCGAGACGCCGGAAAAAAATCATTAAGCTCACCCTCTGATATCTTTCATGTTATCTCCCGGATTGACCGTGAGGGGATTGAAATAACCAGGGAGATAATCAGGGAATGGCGAAAAATAGTGAATTTCGCAGCAGAGATTATCGGGGTCTCGTATGCGATTATTCGCAGGAATGATCCGCCCGATCTGGAGCTGGTCGTATCCAGCGATTCAGTTGAAAATCTATTTGCGCCGGGTGATCGGGGACCTGCAGACAAATATTATTGCGGACAAGTGATAGGGTCAGGAAAAAACCGTATTATTTCAAACGGACGAAAAGAAAAAAAATCGCGGATGAGCCGTGACTTAAAACGTGGAATGGTTTCTTACATGGGAATGCCGTTGTTCTGGCCGGATGGCGTAATTTACGGCACGATATCCGTGCTTGATACCAGGGAAAGAAAATTTCCAGAGCGATTTAAGAAGCTTCTGAACATGTTCCGGGAACTTGTTGAATCCCGTCTTCATTCACTTTACCAGAGCACTGTCAATCAACGGAACCTGGAGCATATCCTTGACAACCTCTCAGAGGGCGTTATGGCCCATGACAATAACAGGCGCATCTGGTTTTTCAACCGGGCGGCTGAAAAAATTACGGGCTACAGCCGGACGGAAATACTTGGCAGAGACTGTCATGAGGTATTCAACGGACCCTTTTGCGGAGGGAACTGCGCCTTTATGGAAGGTGTACCGTCGGATTTACCCGGCGCCAGGTTTTATCCTCTGAATATCCTGGCGAAAAACGGCGAATCCCGCCGCATTGAGATGACGGTGAACAGCACGATTGATGCATCCGGAAATTCGTCAGGGGTAATTGCATCATGGCGGGATATGACCGACCTGACCAGGCTCCGGATCCAGACAGGCGATATCACCGAGTTTGCCGGGATTATTGGAAGGGATCCTTCCATGCTCCGGATTTATGATCAGATACGCGACCTGGCAGTCACTGATTACCCTGTCCAGATTTCAGGGGAAACAGGAACCGGCAAGGAACTTGTAGCGACCGCCATTCACAAGGAAAGCCGGCGTGATGGAGGGCCTTTTGTGCCTGTTAACTGCGCGGCCCTGCCGGATGGAATCCTTGAGAGCGAGCTTTTCGGACATGTGAAGGGCGCTTTTACAGGCGCTGTTCGGGACAAAAAAGGACGCTTTGATCTTGCCGCGGGTGGTACCCTTTTCCTGGATGAGGTAGCGGAAATGCCCATGCCGTTGCAGGCAAAATTGTTAAGGGTTCTGGATGACGGGAAATTCGAGCGTGTGGGCGGAGAAAAGACTATTACCGCGGATGTGCGCATTGTAAGCGCAACCAACCGGGATCTTAAAGAGGAAGTGCGCAAGGGCAGGTTCAGGCAGGATCTCTACTATCGTATTAAAGTAGTGTCCATCGACCTCCCGCCCCTTAAAAAACGAAAAAGCGATATCCCGCTGCTCGTTGACCATTTCCTTTCAAAAGCAGAGGACGAAGGGCATATTTCCGCCGGCATTTCCGCTGAGGCAATGGCTGTATTGACAAATTATCCATGGCCTGGAAACGTCCGCGAACTTCAGAACGTAATCCGGTCAGCATTAGTGAAATGCAAGGGTAGAGTCATTCAGCCGGATGATCTGGTCATAGAATTGAAAGATTGGCGGATTAAACGTTTTTCCCGCGGGCCGTCCCGCAAACTGACGGCAGAGGCGGTAAAGGCCGCGCTGGTCAAAAGCGGAGGGAACAAGGCCAAGGCAGCCAGAATCCTCGGCGTGGGCCGCGCCACCCTGTATCGCTTTCTGGCTGACGATACGGCAACTTCTCAATAACTATCAGCACAGGCCTTGTTATTTTTTTTGATTAAAAGTGAATTTTTTGGACAATATCGACATGGCAAAAAGGCGCTGGTCGTTATCATGTCCCATGACACACATGCGTATCGTATAAAAACATGAGACATATTTTTTGTTGCTGTTTTCGCTCCCAACATAGCTCTGCTCGGAATTCACGTAACACGAAAGTGTCTCATTGCAATACCTGGTCACCGTAAGCTGATATGACGCAAAATAGAGAGGGAGATATTTGAGGTCCTGTAGAAATGGGACGGGTGCAATACAAAAAAGTGACAAGTTAATGTTTGGCTTGTTCGCAGTGTTATGTTCAACGTAAACGTGCTCGTACACGGAAGTTCTTGGTATTGAGACACTGAAACAAACAAAATAACCAGATTATTAACATGCGCATTGCTTATCCAATGCCTCAATCAATCTCAATCCTTGTTCGTGTACG
>JAIWHJ010000029.1:0-10455 GCA_048629695.1 Promethearchaeota archaeon | reverse complement strand
CTGGTTTCTCGCATTGATTTTTACCCAGGCGAATCTGGGAAAGATGCACTTCCTTGTAATGAATACTCGGTCGCCGGTTTTACCCCGGTTCCTTTACCCTCAACAATGCTTCTTGTGGGTTCCGGTCTGGCGGGTCTGATAGGCTTAAAACGAAGAAAGGCCGCGAAAAAATAGTTAACATTTTTTATAATTAATAATAAAATAAAAAAGCAGGGTCGCAAATGGCCCTGCTTTTTTATTTATAGAAGGGGTGCATTGATGGCATTGCCCAATTTTTTCTGTGTCGGCACACAGAAAGCCGCAACGACAACCCTGCACAATATCCTTAGGCAGCATCCGGACATATATCTGCCGCCATCCAAGGAGCCCTGGTTTTTCCACAGGGACGAGAAATACAGGAAAGGGCTTGCCTGGTATGAGAATGAATATTTCAGCGGTTATAACAATGAAAAGACCGTGGGGGAAATCACTCCTGAGTATATGTATTTTGAGAAAGTTCCCGGCAGAATATTTAAGGAGCTTGGGCCTGATATATTATTCTTGTTTGTTCTGAGAAATCCTGTGGATCGTGCCTATTCCCACTACCTGATGACCCGTAGAAGAGGTTTTGAAACCCTGTCCTTTGAAAAGGCTGTTAAATTCGAACATGCAAGAATTAATTCAGGTTTCAGAGAAAAAATTCACTACAGTTATTTATCAAGAGGAAAATATTGTGAACAGATAGAAAGATATGTGAATTTTTTTCCCAAAAAAAATATGATGTTTCTTATATTTGAAGAGGATATTGTCCTTAATATTGAAAAATCAATAAACAGGATTCTTCTTTTTTTAGACGTGGAAGAGATAAAGCTGGACTGCAATATTAAAAGCAACCCGGCAACAATGCCCAAGATAAAACTGTTCAGGGACCTTATTTACACGCCGAACTTTTTAAGAAGGATAATGAAATTATTCGTGCCGTCTTCTGATTTAAGATCAAAGATACGCAACATGCTGGATATGCTCAATCAACGGCCACATCAGTCTCCTAAGCTGGATACGGTCATCAGACGTCAAATATTGGAAAAATATTTCCAAGAGGATATAAAGAGACTTGAGGAGATTATTCAAAGGGATTTAACTTGCTGGTATGCTTGAATTAATGAAAAATGTTAG
Organism: Promethearchaeota archaeon; assembly: GCA_048629695.1. Taxonomy (GTDB): domain Bacteria; phylum Desulfobacterota; class Desulfobulbia; order Desulfobulbales; family DAOVYS01; genus DAOVYS01. The sequence goes on along the minus strand of JAIWHJ010000029.1, from coordinate 9,300 downwards.
TCTGGAAAACGCTGACAAGTTGCCAAGGGTGCTTCACAGTTTTGGAGGCAGGATGGGGTATCCGGGCATCGGCACAACAGCATATTTTCTTGTAAATGAGGTTGCGAAATACGGATGCCGTGTAATAGCGGTGAGCGCCAGTTATGACAGGATTCCGAAAACGGCCTGGAAAAAATTGTCAACATTGGAGCCATTTGGTATACGGATACCTTTTCGACTTCTGGGAGCAGAACGTGGAAGGAGGATGCACGATCGAAAAGCGGCAAAGATACTTAGGCGGTATAACAGGGAAATCGACATTGTTCACTGCTGGCCCGGCAGCGCCCTGGAAACCCTTAAAGCCGCTCGGAGACATGGAATAACATCCATTCTTCATCGAACGAATACTCATACGGAATATGCTTATGAAGTAACTGCCATAGAACATGAAAAACTGAACGTGCATCTGCCGCGGAATTACTTTTATGCAAAGAATAAGGAACATCTTGAACGGGAGGAATCTGAATACCGAATGGCTGATAAGATAGCCGTGCCCTCGGAGTTCGTGGCCCGGACTTTTCTTGATCGTGGCTTTTCTCCGGAGAAACTGGCATATATCCGGTACGGCTATGATCCCGAGAGGTTTGGCCCGGCGCTTGATGAAAAGAACAGGCACCATAAAGATCACATATTTACCATTACATATATGGGGCGGGGTGAACCCCGCAAAGGACTGCATTATGCCCTGCAGGCGTGGATGGATTCCGGCCTTTGCAACCGTGGTCGGTTTCTTGTCGGGGGGGATATAGATTACTTTCCAGACTATCGCAGGATGCTTGACAAATGGCTGTCTCATCCAAGTGTCGGATTGCTGGGATTTGTATCCGATGTGGCAAAGGTATTAAGGAAAAGTGATGTTCTTGTGCTGCCGTCGCTCGAAGAAGGCAGCGCCAGGGTAACATATGAGGCCCGTGCATGTGGTTGCGTGCTGGCGGTTTCTGACCGCACCGGGGCGCGATGCAGACACATGGAAGACGGCCTGGTCCATCCGGCAGGCGATGTTTCATCGCTTCGCCGGCATCTGCTCATGCTGGAAAAGGACAATGCTCTTTTTAACCGTCTCCGGAAAACGAGCATGTCCGGAGCAAGGAATTTGACCTGGTCCCACGCGGGAAAAATCCTGGCTGAAGAATATATAAAATGTAGGGAGATGTGAGGTGTTGTAGATACAAATTGTATGAACCTCAAGGGGTCAATCGGATTGCCGTGCCCTGTTTTTCATCCATGCCTTTTTCAAAACACGCAGTCTATCCGTTTCCTTTCCCCCGTCAATTTCGTTATTCTGGGGATCATCGGCAGTAAAAGTCGGGTTCCATCCATTCCATCCGCCATAACCGTGATAACACCAGTCCCATCCATATTTTTCAAATAGGGAAACGGCATCTTCAAGCCATTTTGCGGCGCCGGGAGCCCAGCGAACGACGCTGAATTCCCCAACAAACATTCTGACGTTGTATCTTTTTTGAAACAGGATAGCTTGTTTCAAGTGATCTTTCATCTGTTCACGATTTCGGAACAAATCCGGGTAGTTCAATCCTCTGGGAAGGTTCCGTATTCCCTGATATGTATAGGTGTGCGGTGAGTAAAAATGGAACGAGTATACTGTCTTGGAGTCATTGACCGGTATAAAATTTTTAAAGGATTTTGAAGAACCCCAAGGCGCAGGCTCGACGACAAGATACGTGTTCTTATCAATTTCACGGATTGTCCGTATCAGTTCGGGTAACAATATGTTACGCCAGTTTTTTTCCTCTTTTTTCTCAAACGGTTCATTCAGTACATCATAGGCCAGAAGGTTTTTGTGAGCGCCGAACCTCTTTGCAATGTGTTTCCACAGTTTTGGCAGTTCGTTGTAGTAACCTTTGCCGTCATCCTCATTATACAGCACGTCAATTTTCCGGCCGACCACATTTCCGGCTGATACGATTACATAGATATTATGACGTGACGCCAGGTTTAGACACGTCCCCAGGCCCTGCAGTTGTTTCCGGTAGGGAATCAGCGGATTATCCGCCGGAATCGGAGGCGGTTTTTCGCCTTTTTCAACATCCCAAACTGATCCTTTGTCAACTCCTATATCAACCCGGATTACATTAACTCCCCAGTTGGTGAGGGTGTTGAAAATTTCATTTGATATGAACGTCCCGGTATTAATGGAATTATTTTTTAATGGCATGACTAGTTTTGTATTGATTCCTCGTAACGGAATGTCAGGCCATTTTTTCTCTGCATTAAGAGATAGCGGAGGGACGTTTTTGAAAATTTTTTTGATGACCGGAGCTTGTATCGTTTTAGCGACGGCAATTTTTGGAAAAGGCGGGAAAAAAACATTTAGCAATATGAACATAATGATAAAATAACATAAACGGTCAGTCATGGTAATGTGCCTGCAAATCAATGTATATGAATATTTCATCATGAGGTTATGTGCCGCATCCTTCCGCCCTTGTAAACGATTACATACGGAGAAATCTGCTAAATAGGGGGCGTCTCTGAATGGTTACAATTATTATACTCTGCGTGTGCTAAAAGTTATCCATACAATTTTTAACAGCTCCATAATAGTTCGGTAAAAGGCTATTACAGGGGAGATGTACCAAGGAAGAAAACGAAATGCATATTTTGGCCATATAAATTGAAAAAACCTGTGCAACCGCAGCATGAGTCCTGCTGAGCGTTGACCGCGGAAGGTTCGGTAATTCAGACATGGGTCTGTTATACAACAGACCTCCATTTTAGACGAAATATCCAGAAAAAGTTCAATATCAAAGACCCCGGGCCTGTTTAAAACGGCCTCTCGTCTAAGCAACACACATCCTTGCTTAATTGGATATGCCGGCGAGAGAAAAATTTCGTTAAGCGTGATAAATGGAGTGAGTATCTTTTCCGATTTAATAAACCAGAAACCGGATGTCGAATAAATAACCCCATCTTCAGTCATGTAATTTACCGGACCAAAAGCCAGACCGCATTGGGGATTTCTATCTAGTAATTGCACTCGCTTTTCCAGTGACCCATCTGGAATTGTGTCATCATGATCCAATATGAGCAAGTAGGTTCCCAAAGCGGCATTTATTCCCATTTTATAGGAATCGTGCACGCCGATATTTTGGTCTTTGAGAATTAATTTAACTCTGGGGTCGCTAATGGTTTTTAAATAGTCAACCGTGCCATCGTCAGAGGCATCGTCGACTAAAATCCATTCAATATCTTCAAGTGTGGAATATAATACATTTTGTACGGTCTCATGGAAAAACCTCATTGAATTATATGTGGCTGTCACGATACTGACCTTTGGAGTTGCTATCATGTTGTTAACAGCCATTTTTTTCATTACTTATAACTTGCTATAGCACTCGGCAGTAAGCCGGCCGATTCGCTGCCAGTGAAATTCCTTTTTAACATGCTTTTTCCCATTTACTGCAACATGCTCTGACATTTTTTTGTCTGCTAGAATCCTTACAAGGCTGTTTGTCAGCGATTTCACATTTCCGCACTGAAATAAAAAGCCGGATTCATTGTCTTGGACAATTTCTCTCATCCCTTCCAGGTCTGAGGCAAGAACGGCTTTTCCATAACTCATTGCCATAAGCAGTACACCGCTTTGATAAATCCTGCGATAAGGCAGAACAACAAGATCGGCTGCATCATAATAGAGGCCGACTTTTGAGTTCGGTATATATCTGATATCTTCACGGCAATACGGCTGTAAATGGTTTTGTTCAATAATACGTGAATAGGTTGAATAATCGTCCTTCCAAACCTTGCCCGCAATCAGCAGCATTACATCCGGATGGCTTTTGATCACATCCGGCAATGCGGTTAATAGCAGGTCAAGTCCCTTAACCTGTTTAATCCGGCCAAAAAAGAGGATGACTTTCCTGTCGTGAGCAATGTTAAGCTTGTCGCGGGCCTCTGTTTTACCGGGAAGCCGGCCAATGAAATCAATATAGTTTCCATGGGGAATAATGGCGATCTTGCTTTGGTTGATTCCCAGACATCTTACCAGTTCATCACGGGTCCACCGGTTATGGGCGATGATTCTGTCGGCTGGTTTGTAGCAGATACGCGTAATTGCCGGAACCGATACCGTTGTTGCAAAAGACTCGACGTCATGTGCGGTAATGACGATTTGCATCCTGAAAATTTTCGCTAATATGATTTTAACGCATTCCCGAATGCCGGTTTGAAAAAAATGAAAATGACATATTCGTGTTCCGGCCAGGCGGGATTGCAATAGAGCATATGATGTGGCTGCAATGTATTTTATGCCGCGTAACCATTTTGCTTTGGCGCCAAAGATGTTTTTATAGGCAGGTATTACACGGAAGGTGTATCTCGGATCAACTTTTGTCTCGTCACAGGTGTATAGTGTCGGTTCTATTCCGGCTTGCTGCAGGCCGGCACACAGGCCGAAATCATAATAATCCATGCCGCTGTGGCCGCCGACCGGTTCGATAATCGATACTTTGAGCCGTGAGCCTGTCCGGCTTTTTCCATTAATCATAGTAAATATTCGGCTTGATGCCGGAAAATAGCTAGAACCACCAAAAAAGTAAATGTTTGGCAGCGCTTCACAGGGAGGTGAGCAGGCTGATCAGCTATACTTTGGTATGCTGGTCAGCCTGATCGCCTTCCTGTGGAGTGTTGCCGAATATTTACATCCGATCCTTATCCGGCTTCCCTTACCCACACCTTAAGCACCCTGGATGTGCGGGCTATATCCTCTGAAAGCGCAAACAGTTGCGCAATCAGTTCCATGGGCTTAATGCCGGCCTTTCCCGACTCGCTTAAAAGAACGAGCCGTATCTTTCCTTCTTTGGTCAGCGACAGGTCATTCACCATTTCCCTTGCGTCAATATGTCTCACCTTTCCCTTTCTCACCAGGGAAACAAAATAATTTTTTTCGGCAAAAAAATTATCAAGATCAACCTGCAGGACCGGAGCTGCAGGGACAATCTCATAACAGGTCTCAATTCTGCCCGGGTCCTTGTCCCACGAACCAGTCTCGATTGCAGTGACAATAAGCCCGGCGGGTAACTGATCATTAACCGTATGCATCAAGTCCGCGGTATCCCGGACCGGTTCGCTCAAATCAGCAAAAAGGTGTTCCGTGATACTCTCTGTCCCGAGCGGCAGGGCCGGGCTGAAAGAAATTTTGGGCGATGGATTAAATCCTTGAGAAAAATTGAGAGCAAGTCCGGCACGTCGAAAGGCCCGGAAAAAAACCTGGATCAATTCAAGATGACCGAGGAATCTTACATAGTCCAGTTTTGAATAGGAAAACCTGTAAACGAAATGGCGAATCTCCAGGCTGTTACGTCCGCTTTTACCCGGCGCTTCACATTCCGTATGACAAGTGGGCTGCTTTATCCGCATTGGTTCACAGGAATCGTTTGGATCAGTTTTTTCATCTGCTGCAGGATGATTCACAATGGGCTTTACAATCTTGAAGTCGCACAAGCCGCATTCCCGGCATCCATGCACCCTGCAATCAGGAGTGTAGGCTTCCCTGACCGCCTTGTTTAATTCCTCTCTTAAGAAGGATTCGTTCACACCTACATCCAAATGTTGCCACGGCAGCGGATCCCCAGGCGTTCGCGGTTTCAGATAGGCCTCAAAATCAATTGAACATGATTCTCCGGCATTCATCCATGTCTCGATCCGGAAATAATCCGTCCATGCGTCAAGACGCGCTCCCCTGTGCCAGGCTTGCTCAATAACGCGAGACAAACGCCTGTCGCCCCGGGACATGACGCCTTCCATAAAACTCTGCCTTGGATTATGCCACTTTAAATTAAACGATTTTCCCCTGAGGCGGTCTTTAAGCAGATCAATGCGCCCAAATCCCTCGGCAATAGACAACTGGCCTTCCCACTGAAACGGGGTGTGCGGTTTTGGGACAAATGTTGCCGCGCTGACATTGATTCGGCATCCGGGTCGGTTTACGCTTCTTACGGCCTTTTGCGCAAGTTCCGGGATTGCCTCAAAATCTTCCGTTGTCTCAGTGGGCAGGCCGAACATAAAATAGAGTTTGATAAGTTTCCAGCCAAGATCAAATGCAGACCTGCATGTGTCGAGCAGGTCCTTTTCGGTAATACCCTTGTTTATCACCCTGCGCAGCCGGTCTGTTCCAGCCTCGGGCGCCAGGGTAAAGCCGGTTTTTCGAACCCGCCGGATCTGTTCCATTATTTCAGGAGTCAGCGTACCCACACGCATTGAAGGCATGGAAACGGAGACATGCTGATCTGCAAAAGAATCCATAAGACGGACGAGCACTTCTGAAAGGCACTGGTAATCTCCCGTACTTAAGGAAAGCAGCGCCAGTTCTTCAAATCCTCCCTGCAGGACCCCGTTTTTTGCCATTTTTACAACCTCTTCCGGAGATCGTTCCCGCACAGGGCGGTTAACCATGCCGGCCTGACAGAAACGGCAGCCGCGCGTGCAGCCACGTGCGATCTCAACGGCTAAGCGGTCGTGAACAATCTTTGTAAGCGGCACGAGCGGAGGAAATGGATCAGATCCGGTTTCAAGAGTCGGCAGGATGCGCCGTCTGACCTTTTCGTAACCCTTTTTCACGGATTCAATCCCGCAAAACTCACCCCCTTTTCCATACTGAGGCACAAAAAAACAAGGCACATAAATGCCGGTCACCCGACTGAGACGGTCAAGCTTTTCCGCCCTGTCCGCCTTTTCGGCCTTGGCGTCGGCCATGATGTCCGCGATTTCAATCACGGCCTCCTCACCGTCTCCAAGAAGAATTGCATCAAAAAAATCAGCAACAGGCTCGGGATGAAATGAGCATGACCCGCCGCCGATTATCAGAGGATGGGAATCGTCACGGTCCTTTGACCTGAAGGGAATATTCGCAAGGTCGAGCACGGTCAGTATGTTCGTGTAACAGAGTTCGTATGGAAGAGTGATGCCGATAACGTCGAAATGGGTGAGCGGTCTTCGGGATTCCAGAGAAAATAGAGGCTCTTTTTCTTTTCTCAAAAGATTTTCAAAATCCGGTTCAGGGACATAAGCCCGTTCGGCAAGAAATTCATCCCGGCTATTCACAATATGGTAAAGAATCTGCAATCCCTGATGGGACATCCCGATCTCATAGAGGTCAGGAAAGACAAAAACCATTCGAAAACCGGCACGATCCCACTCCTTCCTGACCACGTTAAATTCATTGCCCACATAACGGCTCGGTTTCCTGACAAGCGGCAGGAGCCTGTCAATCCTGGATGTATCGTAATAAGATTTCATTATCTATTCCGGCAGTGCCGGGTGAATTTCATTCGGCTCAATTGCAACCCCTTTATTCATCATTCATCATTCCAAAATCACCAGTTCAAAACTATCCGGAATCTTCACCTTAAAGTCTTTTTCAGAAAAAAATGCATCCGTTGCCCAGTCACGCAGTGAAAGCTTAAGGATTCCGTTGTGTGATTCCGAGATTACCGTGATAGTTCCCGGCAGTCGGCATGTCCTGCCTTTGTCCTTTGTCTTTGGACCTGTCAGTTGATAGTCGCCGTATTGAATATCCATGAGTATGGATCTGTCCCTGTCCAGCACCAGATGCCTTAAAAGATATTTTTCATGAGGCTCAAACAGTACCAGGCTATATTTTGACTCCTTACCTGAAACAAGGGTAATCCAATACCCGGTGGTATCCGGGTCTCTACCCACGTCAAAAATTTCTGTCAAATCAGACCATAGCCGGCCGGTTAGAAAATAATAACTTGCTTCAGGCATAAAGCCTCCGGGAGAATACTTTTCAAATGCCTTGGCGCGGATACTGCCCTCATATCCCATGGCCTCAGGCACGACAACGTATTGAAAATCCCTGCCATCCGTATTCAGAATAACTAATGGCTGCCCCAGCGGGTTCAGGCCGACAAACTTGAAATATGACGGAGGCATGACTTCAAGATATCCTGAAAGCGTGCCGGACCGGACAAGCAAGTCAAATGTAACGGTCACATCAGCATCACAAAAGCATTCGCACTCCTGCTGTGCGGCCAGCATTTCCTGAAAAGCCGATTCTACCGTCAACCGTTCCTCTGCGCCGACGACAACAGAACAGGGTAGTTTTGCGCAGCCTGAAAGAAAAATAACCAATACCAACAAGATAGATAAAAAATTCGGCTCATGGGGCCAAACGTGTGAAAAGAATTTACTGGACAAATAACCTCCAATCATAGATAATAGGTTCCTAACCTTACACCTATGACCGGAGGAACCTATGATAATATTTTCGATAATTGACCTAATTGATGAACAGAAATGCTACGAATTGCTCTTAAACATTCTCCACCCTGATGGATTGCATTGTCCCAAATGTAAAATACCTGTTGAGCAGAGCAAAGTTCACCGGCGAGACAGAGCTCCATTGCTTTATTTCCGTTGCTTATGCGGGTGTGTATACAACGCCTTTTCAGATACCGTTTGGACAGGCACCCACCATAGTTGTTCTGTCATTGTTCGTCTTTTGCAAGGTTTTGCTCAAGGTACCCCTACCCTCCATCTGGCAAAGGAACTGGGGATAGATCGAAAACATTTGCTTGAACGTCGTCATAAACTTCAAGCCTTCGTAAAGAAATCCTGTCCTCGTGACCCATTGCCGGATAAGGTTGTAGAGGCTGATGAGTTATATCAAAATGCCGGGGAAAAAGGCATTTTACATCCTGCGCCAGAGGATCCGCCACGGCGACGTGCAAATAAAGTCAGGGGGCACGGAACTTGGGAAAACGACCGCCCACCCATCCTGGGTATTATCGGTCGAGAAAGCAGCCAAGTCCGATTGGAGGTAAAAAAAACAGCGGACGACAAGATATAGAGCCGAGCGTTATAGAGGCAACCAAGCCTGGAACCACTGTAAATACTGATGAATGGAGAGCATACTTCCATTTGCCAGCCGCACAACGCATACATGTAAAAGTTTGCCATAAACCGGGTAAACGTGTTTGGGCTCGTGACGATGATGGTGACGGGATTCGTGAGGTACACAATAACACTATTGAAGGACTATGGACAGGACTACGCAACTTTCTTCGTCCATTCCGTGGCGTAAACAAGATATACTTGCAGCAATATATTGCTATTCATGAATGGGCACACAATATCAAAAAGATCAGTGTGCAGTTTCTTCGAGTTCTTTGCGGTATCACACAGTTGGCCTCATGAGCCGAACTTTCTTATGCCTTTTCATTGTTGTCGTTGGTACAAAGATTCATTTTCAGTCAGGAAAGCCTGTCAATTTTGATATTC
>JAIWHJ010000028.1:0-10487 GCA_048629695.1 Promethearchaeota archaeon | reverse complement strand
CCAACCATTCGGGATGGATCGGCGCATGAAAAGGTGAAATTGTTTTTGAGCGAACCCTGAATTTATGTTCGACATACGATGGAAGTCAAGAACAATTTTTAATGGCGTAATAAAAAATTTCATCTATTTACTTATACAAACTTCTTTAACCGCCTTAATTTAACCCAAAATGTGACAAATGAGTCACTTTTTTTAAAGTTACGACTGTGGAAAAATACTCGATGCCGGAGTATGGGTTTGCTTAATTTATTTCGTCCCCGTTCCTTACTTCCCGAAACCGCATACCGGGAATCTGCATTTTTTGCAGTTGCGGCATAGACCGCCGTGGCCCAGTTCGGCAAGGTCTTTTCTTTGGATTTTTTCTCCTGCCAGAACCCGGGGGAGTATAAGGTCAAAGACCGTAATTTTATAAAACATGCCGCAGGCCGGAAGCCCCAGGACAGGCACTTTTCCGATGTATCCCACAAGAAACATGGCGCCGGGCAGTACCGGGGCGCCGTAAACGATATCAACCGCACCTGCCGCCTTTATCGCGAACCGGGTAACATCGTCCGGGTCCACAGACATACCGCCGCTGGTCACAATAAGGTCTGCCCCTGCATCAAGGCAATTTTTTATTTCATTCGCAATTATATCGACATTATCCGGCGCAATCCTTACCTGAATCACATCGGATCCGATTGTTGAAAGCTTTTTTCTTAGAACCGGCTCAAATTTGTCCTTGATGCGGCCATGGAAGACCTCGTTCCCGGTGATCACCAGCCCGGCCCCGGCCTTTCTCAAGGGCAAGACTCGGATCACACCCCCGCTTTGACCGGCGATATCCGTAGCATGATCCACCACATCCCGTTTGCCGACAAGGGGAATCAACCGGGTGGCCGCCACCACGTCGCCACTGTTGGCCATCATGTTTGTATGCAGAGTTGAACAGATCACATCACCCTGCAAATTGATCTGATACAAGGCGTTGGTATCAATTTTTAACAACCCGTCGATCGCGGCTGTAATATTGAGTTTGCCCTCGGAAGGCTCCCCTGACACAACGGAACCGGGTCCGGCCAGTGCAGCGGCTAACTGCCGGGCGGCCTCATTTTCGTGAATATTATCAGGTCCCAGGTCAAGGACATAGATATGTTCCTTTCCCAGCCGTTTCAGATGCGGGATGTCCTCCGTCCTGATAATGTGTCCTTTTTTAAATGCAGGCCCTTTGAAGGAATCCCGGTTTTCGCCTTTGTCCGGGGAGTTGTCATCCTCCTGCTCACACGGAACCCTGATCTCTGTTACATCGTGAGGAAGGACCATGCCGACGGCTTCTTCTACTGGAATCGTTTTCCGCATGTTTTTTCTCACGCAGCCAGCGCGGATTGGGTCATTGCCATTAATTGGGCGTTGTCAAACCCCTTCATGGTGATGGCATCTGAACGGCATGATGCGGCGCAGAGTCCGCATCCCTTGCACAGGGTGGCCGGGATTTCGGCCTTGCCTGAATTCGGGTTCAGACCGGGCGCTGAAAATGGGCATATTAATACGCAGACACCGCAACCGCTGCACTTGTTCGGGTTTACCTGTGCGACCGTGCCTGCAACCGAGATTTTCATCGCGGCAAGAAGCGTGACGGCCCTTGCCGCGGCAGCCTGTGCCTGGGTTATTGATTCGTCAATCGGTTTAGGCGAATGTGCAAGCCCGCACATGAAGACACCGTCTGTTGCAAAATCATTCGGCCGGAGTTTGACATGAGCTTCCGCAAAAAAACCGTCTTCATTCTGTGAAAGCTTGTAAAACTGTGACAGTGGATTTTTTTTATCCTGCACAATGGCTGACGCCAGAACCAGAATATCGGATTTTATCTCCATCCGCCGCCTGAGCACACGGTCCGTAAACTTGACCTCAAGATTTTCCTGTCCCGCGGTCACTGTCAGACCTTTTTCAAAATTATAGCGTATGAAATGAATGCCTGCCGCGCGCGCCTCCTTGTATAGATCCTCTCTAAGACCATAGGATCGCATATCCCGATAAAGAACAAAGATGTTCATCCCCGGATTGAATTTTTTAAGCGTGAGCGCGCTCTTAATGGATTGGGTGCAGCAGACCTTTGAGCAATAGGGGCGCTCCGGAATGCGGGAACCGACGCATTGAACAAATACAACTGTTTTGGCCTCACTCAGTGAAGAATCATTGTCAATGATGCGGCGCTGGAGTTCCAGGCCGGTTACAACCCTGGCATCCCTGCCGTAGAGATACTGATCGGGTTTCAGTTCCAAGGCCCCGGAGGCAATTATGACGACCCCGTGTTCAAGGATTTTTGAATCGCCGTTATAACCGACCGTGGTCTTGAAATCTCCCACAACACCCTCAACACCCGTAATTTCGCTGTTTAAGAGAATTTTGATGTTTTTATTTGACTGCACATCTTTTATGAGTGCGGAAAGGTGGGTCTGCACGTCTTCGCCGCGCCAGGTCTCGTGGATGTGTTTTGCCTGCCCTCCGAGGGCATCGGATTTTTCTATAAGATAAGTGAAATAACCCTGTTCGGCCAGATTTTTTGCAGTTGACATACCTGCCAGGCCGCCGCCGATCACGAGCGCCTGCTGGTTGATCTCTAAGCAAGGTTCGTAAAGGGGTTCAATGCCGGATGCCTTGGAAACGGCCATTTTGACCAGGTCTTTTGCCTTTTCAGTGGCGATTTCAGGTTGTTCCCTGTGGACCCAGGAACATTGGTTCCGAATATTTGCCATTTCAAAGAGGTATTTGTTGATTCCGGCGTTGGTCAGTGTTTCCTGGAAAAGCGGCTCATGGGTCTTTGGCGTGCAGGCTGCTACAACTACCCTGGTCAGGCGCTGTTCTTTTATTACCTGGGTTATTTTGTCCTGTGTGTCCTGCGAGCAACTGAACATGTTGTCCTCTGCATAGACAACCCCGGGCAGGCTCTTTGAATATTCAACCACATCCGGAACGTCAACAACGCCCGCGATATTTGTTCCACAACGGCATACGAAAACGCCGATTCGTGTGGAACGGCCGCGGATGTCGATTTCATTCGGAATATATTTTGTCTTGGTAAGGCTCCAGCGGGCCTGGGATAATTTACTGCCCGCAACGCCCGCGGCAGCGCTTGAATCAATAACAGAGGATGGAATGTCTTTAGGCGCCTGAAAGGCGCCGCAGACATAGATTCCGGGTCTTGAACTTACTACGGGCTCAAAGCTGCCCGTGTCTGCGAAACGGTAATGATCAAGTGCAATGTCAAGCATGTTGGCAAGCGCGGTTCCCTCTTTGGTGGCGGCAAGGCCCACTGAAAGCACGACAATGTCAAACTCTTCTTCCACCTTCCTCCCAGACTGGTCCACGTATTTGATTACGTGCATGCCGTTTTCGTTACAGGGTGACACGTTGGTGATCCTTGATTTTACAAAACGGACCCCATACTCATCTTTGGCCCGGTTGTAATATCTCTCAAAATCTTTTCCGTTTGTGCGGATATCAATGTAAAATATTGCAGTGTCGAGATTATCTTTAGAGTGTTCCTTTGCAAGCATGGCCTCCTTGACCGCATAGGTGCAGCAGACTGCGGAACAGTATCCATTGGAGCCCGGGTGAGAGTCTCTTGAACCGATGCACTGGAGCCATGCGATTTTTTTCGGCTCTTTCTCGTCCGAGGGTCTTACCAGGTGGCCGCCATAAGGGCCTGATGATGCTAGAATCCTCTCGAATTCAAGACTGGTTACCACGTTGGGAGATTTTGCGTAACCAAATGTATCGTTGGTTCCGGGATCATAAGTCTTGCTCCCTGCCGTGACTACTACTGCGCCGACATCAAGGGTCAGTTCCTGTTCTTTGTCGTTAAAATTGATAGCGCCGCTGGGGCAGAATTTTTCGCACGCCTTGCATCTGCCTTTTAGAAAAAATATGCAGTTTGTTGAATCAATTGCATATTTTAAAGGGATGGCCTGGGGATATTGCAAGTAAATGGCCTTTCGCTTGCTTAACCCCATGTCATATTCATTGGGCAGTTTTTTGGGACATTTTTCCGCGCACAGGCCGCACGCAATGCACTTTTCAGTATCCACGTACCGGGGATACTGTGTCACATGCGCCTGGAAATCGCCTTCCTCTCCTGAAATACTTTTCACTTCGGACAGGGTGAGCAACTTGATATTGATGTGCCGGCCGACCTCGACCAGTTTAGGCGAAATAATTCACATGGCGCAGTCATTGGTGGGAAATGTCTTGTCCAGCTGCGACATCATCCCGCCAATGGAACTTGATCTCTCAATAAGATAGACATAATACCCGGAATCGGCCAGATCCAGAGCAGCCTGCATTCCGGTTATTCCGCCGCCAATCACGAGAACAGCGCCTGTTTTGTTATTTGACATGTCCTACTCCTGATTCTGTGGAAACTTGAAAGCTGTTGAGCTGTTGAGCTGTTTAGGCTACCAACTTAAAGCGGGACACTTTCCGCCATTCCGGCGAAAGCCGGAGGTGTCGAAGACTCCGATCCAGTCAATGGCGCATGAAATGCACCCTGCCGGGCTTAACAGCTTAACAGCTCAATAGCTCAACGGCTCGCCCGAAGGGCGCCAAGTTCATTGCTGTTGATTCCCAATCTCTCTTTTTCAATTCCCATACTAAGCCCCAGAAGCTGGGGATAGAGGATGGGGGAAACTTTATTTTCCCCGGCCGCGTCAAACTGCATATAACAGAACGGACAGGCCGTGCACAGGTATTCGGCGCCAGCCTGCCTGACGTCTGACAGCTTTTTCCGGGCCAGGGACATTGCAAGGTGATCATTGACGCCGGTCAGAGGGGCGCCGCAGCATTCCAGTCTGGTGGGCCAGTCCACGCTTTTTGCACCTGTCAGTTCCACGAGTTCGTCAAACAGGGACGGGGCCACAGGATCATCAAACTGGGTGACCTTACTGGGACGAAGGGCATGACACCCGTAATGTACGCCTATTTTAAGATCGCCAAAAGGCTGTGATATTTTGGTTTGAATCATTTCAGCGCCCACATCAACATAGAGTACGGAGAGTAAGTGCTTTACCTGGATTTTGCCTTGGAATTCCAGATTGTCCCGTGCCAGTAACCTGTTAATTTTTTCGCGCTGCCGTCCTTCTTCCTTTATTACATATTCCGCTTTTTTCAGGCTGCCGTAACAGCAGTTGCACATAACGAGCATGTCAAGCCCTTTTTTTTCAGCCAGCGCCAGATTTCTTGCTGAAGAAAGAAGAAAGGCCGTCTGGTCAAAATTCCGCATAGGGTACCCGCAGCAGTTAAACATCGGGATATCCACAATGCCGACTCCCAGCCTTTCGAGAACCGCCAGAGTTGAATCAACATACTGTCTGACCCGTGCAGGTATGTTACAGCCCAGGAACAAGGCATATTTTTTCATTATAGAAATCTCCGTCGTCTTCCCAGTTTCAGGCTGCTTCCGCCTTGTTAACCGGGAAACGTTTACTAACCGCCAGATGCTTCAGCCTGTACATGAGGTCGGTTACGCTGACATTTTGCGGGCAGTGCTCCTGACACTGGTAACAGGTCAGGCAATCCCATATCATCCCGGCGCCGGACGCCATCTCAATCATTCCAAGCCCCAGGCAACACATAATCTGATGAGGCAGCAGTCCGAGTTCTTCCTCGGGATTATCATAGTCGGCGACAACCGGACACACGGTGGTGCAGTTCCGACATTCAAAGCAATGAGCAAAAGTGGCGTCTCCCGGACATAGGGAGAGATCCAGTGTGTCCGTGTCGCCCAGATCCATCAGGCTGTCGACATTCATAAGTGAATTGAAATTTCCGGCCAGGGCCTGCCGGGCTGCTTTAAGCGGCCCGGAATAATCATCCGCGGCAAAATCCGCCCTGTTCAGTCCCCTGACAAAGGAAAACGGTGAAAGAAGCAGCGGCTCTTTAACTTCTCCCTGAAGCAGATTTTCCCTCACACCAGGCCAAAGTTCCTTTAGATTGATTCCCGAGGGACAGACAACCGTGCATCTGTCGCAGTTCGTACACATATAAACCCCTTGTCTGACAGCCTTTATTTCTGCCTGGTCGATCTCTTTCCCGGTTGTCAGGGTTTTCAGAATAGCCATTTTTTCAGAAGGAAGCACGTATTCATTGGCAAGGGCCTTGGAAATCATTATTGCAGAGCAGTGCATACTGCAAGCGCCGCAGTGCGTGCAGGCATCCAGTTCAATGACCTGCCTGGTCGCGATATTTGCCGCGCATGAGGTCTCCCTGTCCATGACGGCCCCGGCCAGGAGGCTCAATGGGGTGGCGATTATATGAAACATTTTACTGAACGGCAGATAGGCAAGACCGATAAAGCAGGCCATAATGTGGATGTAATACAGGATAGTCACAGCGTTGATCCGGTCCAGAAGCAGTGCAACGGGACTGATGATCTTTGCCGCAGCCATTCCGGTAAAGGCCCACCCGGTCGAAGAATGACAGTCAGCGCAGTAATTTTCATGGCTTTCTTGACCAAGCGCCAGTGCTGCAGGGTCGGACGGAAGATCCGTGTTTGGGGAAACAACGCCGAATTCCTTGACCCACAGGCTTTCCAGGGCCGTTTTTTCGGTTTTATCATCAATAAAGGAATACTCTTCCACCATATTTTGAAATTCGGAATACGATGAAATTTTAACGCCTTCAAGCCATATTCCTGAAAGCATGATAACAGCAAGAACCGTAATAGCGTATTTGTCCTGGGCGCTGTTTTTGACTTGGGAAATTTTCAGGAAAAAACGCCTGTAAACGGCAATTGCAATACCGACGCAGACCATAAGAGCGAAAAGATCGCGCAGGAACATGAACGGATTCTTAGTAGACTGGTACTCGGCAAAGATGGGCTCAATTATCAACGAATCAAGGGCATGCATAAGCAGAAGCATCATAAAACCGCCGAATATCAGGCTGTGTGTCAGCCAGCGGAGAAAACCGAGCTTTAAGATTCTATGCTGGAGCAGTACGTCAAAAAAGAAGACCCTGGCAATGATTGCGATTTTAGAACTGAATAGCGCTGAAAATATGCCTTTTACAGCGGCCAGTATTCTGGCCGAGACTGTGACGTCCTTTGCCGCAACGGTCACATTGCACAAAAACCAGGTACTGATTTTATAAATCAGGCCAATGGAAAAGATGATCAAAGAGACATACAACAGTATGTTGAATACCATACAGAAAACCTCGATTTTGAAATTATTCGAGCCGTGCTGTTACGAATTAGGGATGTGGATGAAGCAATCTCTTGGAAAGAATGGGATTGCTTCGCCTGCCTGTGCGTGTCCGCACGCAGACAGGTTGTTCGTTCCTCACTCCTCGCAATAACCAGTCGGAACCATGGGTTTTCGTTCAAGCGCTTAATTTATTGGTTGGAGTTTAAATATATAGATATAGCCTGTCAAGTGTTAGATTCTCACAATCTTCAATCTGAAATGAAGTTTTTAGCGATTAGCTTTTAGCCGTTAGATAAAAAAATCAATAAAAAACACCGTAAGCTAAAAGCTGAAAATCTTATCAAACTTAGGCTGGAGCACTTTTCGTTCAGGCGCTAACCAGCGGCAATATATGATCGTTTAGCGCTTTCCCACCCCCCAATATTCTCACAGTCGAAACTTGCCATGTCAACTTTATTACTTGACAGTTTGGAAACATAAATTATATTCAGTCGCACCTTCGGTTGATGGTTAATTCTGCCATGATCGGCGTTTTTTTTCGGTTTACCCTGAAGCCGGAAAAAGCAATTTCCTAATCATCACCCCATAAAACTGGATGTTGGGAACAAATGTACAGGAAACGTAGACCGGGTAGATAGTGTGTTACGTTCAAACTTGGAAAAGGGCTGGAATTATCCTTATAATTTTTTGAAAAAAAAGCAAATGATGAGGATTTGGCCCAAATCCCCAATATCAGTTTTAAACTGACAATAGGTATCAGGACAACCGAGAAAGGAGCAAGAGAGGATGGAATCAACTAGTGGATTTGTATTGGGTGTTGGATGTTTTATTGGTCTAATATTAATAATAATGTATTTAATTCGGAATAATTGGGAATTACCGGTTTGTGCAAAAACCGCGGAAGGGCAGGAAGGCAGGAAATCACCTGCAAAATGGCTTGTGTTGGCAATTGGTATCTATGTTATCTGTTTTGCGATAGCTTCACTGAAATATAACGGTAAAGTTGAATTGATAGATACCAAAGTGGCTGCTATAAATGACCGTACCGCGGAAGGTTCGAGTATTATTTGGGATGAATTGGTTGAATTTGAATCTCTTAAATGTCCTCAAAATCCGTCATTTGTAAATCCTATATCAGTCTTAGGGGCTTTGTTTTCTAAAGGCGCCGTTTATCCCGGCGTAGTCGATTTTGCCAGATCAACTATTGAGAAGAATAAAAATAAACTCATGAAAGCCGAACTCATGAAAACGCCTCTTGAGAACATCGATCTCAGTGGAGCAAATCTTCAAAAAGCCAACCTCGTGGAAGCGAATCTTGTGAATGCCGCGCTCTGGGGCGCCGATCTTTCAGAGGCTAAACTCAAAGGAGCGAATCTGTCCGGCGCCGGCATCGGAGGAGCGAATCTGGCAGGGGCCGACCTCGTGAATGCGAATCTGTCGGGCGCCGACCTAAGTGGGGCAAATCTCACAGAAATTGATATCAAAGGAGCTGATCTTACTAAGGCCAACCTCCGGAGAGCGAATTTTGCAGGAGTTCTACTCGACAATGCGGTTTTAAAAGGGGCCTTTCTTAATGGTGCGATTTTCACGAAAGCCAACCTCAAGGGAGTGGATCTTGCGGGTGCCGATCTCGCGGGTACCGATCTCAGGGATGCGGATTTTTCCGGCGCTGACCTCGCAGGTGCAATTTTTACGGAAGCCAAACTCGCGGGCGCCGATTTTTCCGGCGCTAAACTCCTGAATGCGGATTTTTCCGGCGCCGACCTCTGGGGCACCAATCTTTCCGGTGCCGACCTTAATGGAGCGAATTTTACAAAAGCTAATCTCTGGAAAACGAATTTTACAGGCGCTCTTCTCGGCAAGGCGATTTTTCCAGGCGCCGGCCTTGATGGTGCAATTTTTATGAAGTCCCACCTCGAGGGAGCGGATTTTGCCGGTGCTGATCTCGCAGGAGCGGATTTTGCGGGAACCATACTCCAGGGAGCGTCTCTTGCCGAAATTGACTTCAGGAAAGTGGCTCTTGCCGGTGCTGATCTCGCGGGAACGGATCTCACCGGCGCCAATCTTGCCGGAACCGATCTCAAGGGAGCGGATCTTACAGGCGCCAAACTCGTGAAAGCGGATTTTGCCGGTGCCGAACTCGCAGGAACCGATCTCAAGAAAGCGGATCTTACAGGTGCCAAACTCGCGGGAACCGAACTCAAGGAGGCGAATCTTACGGGAGCTGACCTCACGGGAGCGGATCTTTCGGAAGCGGATCTTACAGGCGCTAAACTCGCGGAAGCGAATCTTACGGGTGCCAAACTCGCGGGAACTGAACTCAAGGGAGCGAATTTTAAAGGCGCTGACCTTTCGGAAGTGGATTTTACAGGCGCCAAACTTGCTGGAACGGATTTCACAGGCGCTAAACTCGTGAAAACCAACCTCAGTGGTGCGGTTCTTGCCGGGGTCCACTTTGAGGGAGCAAATCTTACAAAAGCCAATCTCAGGAAAGCGGATCTCACCGGCGCTAACTTTGAGAAAGCGGATCTTACCGGAACCAATCTCAGAAAGGTGGCTTTAGCAGGGGCTAACCTCACGGGAGCCAATCTTACTAAAGCAGATCTCAGGAAAGCGGATCTTACCGGCGCCATCATCGTTGATGCGGATCTTACGGGCGCCAACCTCACGGTAGCGGATCTTGCGGGCGCCGACCTTACGGGAGCGAATCTTACGGGCGCCAACCTCACGGTAGCGTTTCTAGCAGGAACCAACTTGGCGGGAACGGATTTTACGCTGGCCAATCTCACTGTGGCGAATTTGGCAGGCGCTAACCTCAAGGATGCGAATCTTGCAAAAGCCAATCTTATAGAAACGAATTTTGGAGCAATGAATCTGGCCCTCAAACAACTCTGTTCGGCAAAATCACTTTCTCAAGCGAAACTGGACACGGAACTTGAGAAACTGGTTTGCGAAACATGTCAAAATCTGTTGGAGAAATCCGGGGGGGTGACTCAAGGCATACTTGAGGTCGTGGAAACCGAGGGCCGTTAACGCCCTTTGGGCGAGCTGTTAAGCTAGTAAGCTATTGAGCTGTTGAGTTCAACAGCTACGAACCATTATTGCAGACTGATAGTCTCTAACTTATTAAATTAAGGCACAGAGTCAGAACGTAACCGATCAGGGGGCAGCAAAAGCCGCCGGATCGTAAATCACTTGCCATGTAAAAGATCACAGGCGCCGCATCTGCGGTGCCTGTGATCTTTTTTTTATTTCCCTCGCCCTATAAGCGTTCACAGTTACAGCGCCTGTGAATGCTTATAGGTG
>JAIWHJ010000027.1:0-10554 GCA_048629695.1 Promethearchaeota archaeon | reverse complement strand
CTTCTTCCAAGTATTTGATGAAGTCATTGACTTTTGTGACAGAAGTATAGCTCACCGTTCCGAATTTTTTAAACCGATCATCTATTTCTTTCTTTTTATCTACCATTTCCAAGCTCAAAGCTTTTTCTTCTTCCACAAAATAAACAAGTCCAAAATAAAACATAGTTAGAATAATGCTCACAGAAATTAATATATTCGCGTATACTTTTTGTTTAATATTATTCATTGCTTTTTCAAGTTCCACCCTAAGGTATTCACCCTTATTGATCTCATCAATTTCATTGACTTGTTTGTTGTCATTTGTTCTGTATGTGCTAACGCCGAACCCGTCGATGTAATGCTGGTATAGCTGATAATCCTGATATGGCGTTAGATTGGGATCGTAGCCATGAGCAGATACAGTCACATTACCAACTGGGTACTCTTGCTCACCGTTAGCTTGTTGCCAGACCGTGTCCCTGAAATCTATTGCCAGATTACCAGGGATAATTGTGGCAAAAGCATTCCCGGCAATAAGCAGTCCAAGACTCACGGCTGAAAGAAAAACACCTTGATATACTTTCATCTTTTTATCCTCCGTATAATTATTTATTTAATTACCAGTCAATCTCAGGCATCGTTTTGATTGGCAAAACACCTTGATTTTTCCCCATGGTTGTGCCATCAAAAATATTATTTTGTTTACAGTTATTGTAACAAAAACATAAATCATTCTTTTTGTAAACAGCCTTGTCAGCAAATTCCGAATATGATGCCCTTTGGGCAAGGGCTTCCCAATTGAGATCAATTATTAATACCTGGGGTTAGTTTTAAATTCGGCCATATCAGGGTTTGAGCCCATGTTAAATTAAAGT
Source organism: Promethearchaeota archaeon (assembly GCA_048629695.1). Lineage (GTDB taxonomy): Bacteria > Desulfobacterota > Desulfobulbia > Desulfobulbales > DAOVYS01 > DAOVYS01. The sequence goes on along the minus strand of JAIWHJ010000027.1, from coordinate 9,700 downwards.
GTTTATAAAAAAAAGCAGGGCCATTTGCGACCCTGCTTTTTTATTTTATTATAATTATTTAATTATGTAAAATATTAACTAATTTTTCCCGGCCTTTCTGCGCTTTAAACCTGCAAGTCCTGCCAATCCGGTACCGAACAGAAGCATGGTGGCTGGTTCAGGGACAGGTTCGCCCGTAAAACCGGCGACGGAATACTCATTTCTGGGGTCCGGTGTAATCTCCCCATATCCGCCGGGATAAAAATCAACCGAAGAGACCGGCATTAGACCACCAAAGCTGACCCAGAGTTCACCATTTGACTGACCTAGATATTGTCCGTTATTATATGCACCGAAATTAATAGTCGTCGTACCATTCAATAAAAGATGACCATATTCATCCTGCCCAAAATTCTCACCCGGATAATCGTCATCCCAGTCAAATAAGTCCGTTATCCAGACACCGGTCAACAACATCTCGCCTTGAATTGAAACGCCCAACCATTCAGAGGGGTTGATTTCATCCGGCTCACCACTCAAAACGCCCAAGCCATCTACATTATCTTGATACAGTTTACCCGGCTCATTGTTTTTATAGGCAGTTGCCGTAACATTACCAACTGTGTAGGAAAATTGTTCATCAGCAGCATCCCATTCTGTATCTCTGAAATCGATTGCCAGATTATCAGGGATAATGGTAGCGGAAACATTCCCGGCAAACAAAAATAATACACCTGCTGCAACCATAAAAGTACTCTTTTTCATTGGAATACCCCCCGTGAATTTTATATACCTGTTTAAACGGGTTAACTGTAATCTTTCAACTATTCGTTAATTATCACGAAAATTTTTAATCATAATTACAAATACAACAAATGCATTTTATGTTCCAATGAAAGAAAGAAATTTTCCCTTACAAATCATATGGTTACAAAAAGACAAATTCGAGATTACGAATAAACCCAATATTTTTTCCTGATTTCCGGAAAATTTTTTCCATATTGTATTCTCGTCAGCCATTACACTGCTCAGCCGATATACCCTGAAGGCCGGAGGGGGGCAAAATTTCATATACAGACGATCTCACAACACAAAGCTGTTGAATTTTTTTAAAAAAACCAGGATACTACATAAAAAGTGTAAAATTCATGATGAAAAAGTTTTGGACTATCCGCTCTTTCAGACGATACGTAATACACCTGCGGTAACATTATTTACCAGATGAAGTAACCAATAGGGATGTGAATTCCAATGAAAATCGCTCTTCTTGGATCTCGCGGCATTCCTGCCTCATACAGCGGTTTTGAGACCTTTTATGAACAGCTTGCGGTTCGCCTGGTTAAACGCGGACACGAGGTAACAGTATATAATCGTTCCCACCACATCACGTATCGGGAAAAATATTTCAATGGCGTTAGGCTGGTGCGTCTTCCTTCCATACGCACCAAACATTTAGACACATTAAGCCATACACTGTTGTCTTTGCTGCATGCCCTGTTTTGCGGCTATGACATCTACTATATCTGTATTGTGGGGAACAGCCCGCTCTGCCTGTTGACAAGAATATTTCGGAAAAAGGTGATTCTGAATGTGGACGGAGCGGATGCAGACAGGGAAAAATGGACGGGATTTGCCAAAACCTACATTCGATGGAGTGAATCATTTGCAAGCCGGTTTGCCGACGTTATCATTGCCGACTCTCCGGTAATTTCGAAACGTTATTTAAAAAAATTCGGACGCGAAACGATTTACATCCCCTATGGAAGCAATCCATGGCCCCGTGAAAAGGAAACCGGCAACAGGGCGATTCTTGACAAATTCGGTCTGGAACCGGACGGATATATCCTGTTTGTCAGCAGACTTACTCCTGAAAATGGCGCTCATCTCCTTATAGAGGCATTCAAAAATTCCAAGACTGACCTGAAACTTGTAATCGTAGGCGATGCCCCTTATGTGGATACATACAAAAAAGATTTGAAAAGCCTGTGCAATGACGGAATCATCATGACGGGATATCTCTTTGGAGATGCGTATCGCGAAATCAGTTGCCATTGCCGTTTTTTTGTTCTGCCTGCCGGCATAGACGGTACGCGGCCGGTTCTTCTTGACCAGATGGGCTTTGGCAACTGTGTTGTGGTTAAAAATACCCCTGCCAATATCGACGTTATAGGGGATGCCGGACTTTCCTTTGATCAACGCCGTGAAATGGATTCATTAACCGAACAAATAGAAAAATTGAGCTGGAACCGTGAGACCGTGGAATTGTGCCGCCAAAAGGCGCTCTCCCGGATAAAAACACACTACTCATGGGAACAGGTCACTAATCAGTATGAATCGCTTTTTAAGCAGATGATGGATTAATGATTACAGAGCGGGAAAAATACCTTTCACTCTTTTTGCTTTTGCTGGATCTTTGCGCTCTTCTTATCTCTTACGGACTCTCCGCACAGCTGTCCTTTCCATATACTCCAATATGGGGCGTCTTCAGCAGTCCCGACCCGATTGTTATCTCTCCTGTTCCACCCCTTTATTGGGACGGATATTTAACCCTGTTTCCCGCCATTGTGCTTTTCTGGATCATCAACCTCCGGATAAATAATGGCTATAAGCCACTCAGAATTCAAAAAAAACGTCTTGTTTTTCTCCTCACAACCAAGGCCTTTCTTTTAACCGGCGCAATCCTTTCCGCCTATACATTTTTTTTCTCAAACATCAAGACCAACCTGCCCTTTCTCGTACTGTTTCTTCTAATGTCATGGGCTCTTCTAATACTTAACAGGATATTAATGACCGCTTTCATCAGGGTTGCCCAAAAAAGAGGCCATTTTATCAAGTATATCCTCATTGCCGGGACGGACGGCAAAAGCCTTCAAATTGCCGATCTCTTCAGCGCTTACCCTGAATGGGGAATCAGATTAATTGGATTTTTAACGATCCCGGGAAGCTTTTCAGAAAAAAATTCTGAAGATATTAATATCCTTGGGGAAATAGAAGATTTCCAGACCATAGCTAAAAACCACGTAGTGGACGGTCTTATTTTTGCCGGGGAAGTGAATGACATTCTCCTGTTAAAAAACCTGGCCTTTCAGTGTAAATCGCTTGGGATCGAGTTCATACTGAATAGTTCGTCCATAGTTGAAAAAATTTCTGAAATTGCAACAGATAAATTAAACGGGATTTCCTTTGTACACTTCAAATCCGTACACAGAAATCCACAAAAACTGTTTATTAAACGTATGTTCGACTTCATCGCATCCTTATCCTTGACACTGCTTCTGTTCCCACTGGGACTTATCATTGCCTTGTTAATAAAAATGGACTCACCCGGCCCTGCAATTTTCAGCCAGGAACGGATCGGGGAAAACGGCAGAAGATTTTTAATGTACAAATTTCGATCAATGGTTGTTGATGCAGAGAAGATGCAAGACTCATTGGAATCAAAAAACATAATGGACGGGCCGGCTTTTAAGATTGAAAATGACCCGAGAATCACTCGGTTGGGAAAATTCATCCGGGAAACCAGTCTTGACGAATTCCCCCAGCTTTTTAATATCTTAAAAGGAGAAATGAGCCTTGTGGGGCCCAGGCCGCTTCCTGTAAGAGATTACAATGGCATTGTCCAATCCCGGCACCACCGCCGTTTCAGCGTCCAACCAGGCATCACATGCTTCTGGCAGGTCAGTGGAAGGAACGAAATCGGATTTGATGAGTGGATGAAGCTTGACCTTCAATATATTGACAACTGGTCTTTAACGCTTGATTTGAAAATCCTTCTGCGGACCATACCTGCCGTATTATCAAGAAAAGGGGCAAAATAATGGGTTTTCTCAAACGCTTTTTTACTCTCGGCAAAAATGAAACATATGATACGGCTATGGAGTTTTACAACCGCCATATGTTCAGGCAGTCTATTGAAAAATTTGAGGAAATTCTGACAGTGAAGGCATCGCCTGCGAGCCTTCACTGGAACCTTGCCCATTTCTATTGCGGTCAGGCTCATCGCAACCTTGGGATTTTGCTCTTCACCTTAGGAAATTTTGCAGCAGCAGCTATAGAATTTGAAAAAGCAATTGAATTTGATCCAGACTATATGGAACTCTACCACTATCTGGGAATGTGTTACAACAATATTGGTGAGTTCAAAAAGGCCGTGAATGCATTTAATAAAATTCTCGCCGGAGGCCAAAGTTGTCTGGCGGTTAAGGCAAAGCTGGGGATCGCATTCCATAACCTGAAGATGTGGGACAAGGCTGTATCGGTCTATAATGAAATTCTACGGGTCAAGCCAAACTTCCCTGACATGCATTACAATCTCGGGCTTGCTTACCTGGGCCAAGGCAAGACCGCTGAAGGCTTTACAGAATTCCAAAAAGCGCTGGATATCAATCCTGACTATGTCCAGGCTCGGATAAAACTTGGAATCACACATGCCTTTCTGGGAGACTTTGACAATGCTGTTTCACATCTCCTGGTGATAGAGAAAAAATTTCCTCGGTATGCTGACATACCCCATTATCTGGGAGTCATTCATGCAAGCCATGATGAATTTCCAAAAGCTATTGACTATTTTAAAAAAGCTCTGGGAATTAACCCCTCTTTCATAGAAGCGAAAGTGAAACTCGGGATCATTCTGTGCCGCATACAAAAATCCAATAAAGGTCTGAGGGAGCTTAAGGAAGCCCAGGCGCTTGATCCTGAAAATAACAACTTGGAAATGATTATCACATTACTTAAGCAAAATCGTGATTCTCCGGAGGCCCCGGTCTCTTCCCAACCATTAGAACTACTTGATTGGATTTCCAATGGCGAAAGTATTATTACTCAAACAGTGCGTGAGTTCAGCAAACACATTGAAATCAATCCGGATTTTTCAGAAATTATTTCAATGATTAAAAAATTCCCACAAGACGACATGTCTCTTTATGAGATGCTCATTCCCTTTCTTGAAAATTACATCGTTCAACACCCTGACTATCCGGATTTTCACAATAATCTTGGAATGCTTTACTGGAAAATGAAAAATAACGGAAAAGCCGAACTTTCCTTTAAAAAGGCATTAAAAATTAATCCGGCCTATATTGAAGCCGGTTTTAATCTGTTCAACACGCTGAAGGACCAGGGGAAATTTGATGAAGCCCTGAAACAGGGACAATATCTGCTTGAGAAAAATTTAACCTACCCTGATTTCTATTGCGGTCTTGGGCAGGTCTATATTTCCATGGGAAGAATCGATGAGGGACGTAACATGCTGCAGATGGCACTTGACAAGTATCCCGGATACCCACAGGCCGAGTTAATTCTGTCAAACCTGGGCGCCTAAATGTGGAAGTTATTTCAGGGTTGGTTTTAACTTCGGCCATCTCAGTTATTGTCAGGGAACTCGCTGTGCTCGCACCCTGACCTACGGCTCAACAGCTCAACAGCTCGGCCGTAGGGCGCTATGTTCCGGTGTTTCTTATTAATCTCTTGAGCTAACGGCTAAAAGCTAATCGCTAAAAGTTTCCTTTTCAAAGACCGCAATGCGATTGACAATCTGCAGGATGGTATTTTGCAGATCAAGTGTAGGATCGATGAACTGTACGCCCATGCCCATATATTTTGCAGGTTCCGAGGTGTTTATCCATACGACCTTGGCATTGACCTCGACTTCATCAAGTTCGCCGATTGAAAAAATCAGTTTCGGGCAGCTTCCCACATCCGGTGGAGTATCCGTGCAGAGAAACATCCCATCAACAGATAAGTCCCTGCTGAAAGAAATAATGTAATCCCCTTCATTGATACAATCTACCTTAAAGCTGGACGAAACGCGCTGGTTCGTTCTCCGCTCCTTTGATCCCATATTCCTTTTCTCCTTGCATGTAAATCCGTATAATCAGACTCTCCGCACTGTTTATTGACAGGCTGATACCCATCCCCAACCATTTCAACACAGGTAAACGCTCACATCTCCGTATCCAAATACGTTCATGGTTTATCCGGGTTAGGGCTGCCCTTTACCCATAAATAAATATGTCATTAATTATCAATTAGTTATTCACAATTGATTATTGACAATTTGTTTTGATTTTTGATGCATATGTGCTCTATCTGCCTGAAATAATAATCAATAATCAATTGCTAATTTTCAATTATTAATAGGTCATGAGACTTATGGGTAAAGGGTAGCGCTTACCTGCATGCGATCAGTCCGGCTCACATAGATTTACTATAACAGCGTAGCAGTGTCATCGCCGGCCTTTCTGAGGATAGGTTTGATATTATGTTTGAAATATGCTAAAAAGCAGACTGTCAACTCTGGAGGCAAATCCCTTGATTGTGCGCTTAAAAACCGGTTTTCTATTTCTGATTCTAACGATCGTGGTCATCCATACTGCCCTGGCTGAAGATATCCTGGTGCCGGATGATTATGCGACTATCGGAAACGCCATTAATTCCGCAGGGTTTGGAGATACTGTGTATGTGCTGCCCGGCGTTTACAACGAACGTATTGAGATAAAGGAAGGGGTGAAACTGGTCAGCTTTGCCGGTGCTGACGGCAATGAACTGGTGGACGGCCCCGGAAAGAGGAAAGTACTCAGAAGGGCGGCAAGGACCATCATTGACGGAACCGGGATTAAGTCCCCCGGATATCTTGTCAGTTTTACGAAAGATACTACCGCCCCCATGACACTGGACGGTTTCACGATTATCAACATGCCGAAATATCGCTCGGCAATCAATCTTTTTATGGTGGAGATCCGCGGCTGCTCACCCGAAGTGGTAAACAATATCGTGGCAGGGAATCAAAGCTGGGGCGGGATACTGTCGACCGGTTTGGGTATAGGCATGGGGCCGCCGCTTGAGACAACGGCCATGCCGGTTATTCGAAACAATGTTGTCTATGACAACTATGGTCCGGGGATATCCAACGGCGCCAACTCCGCGGCGTCGGTTACGGACAACGAGACGTTTGACAATCGGTTTCCCGGCGCCTCTGATGACAAGAGGGACGCGCCTGGCATCTCGGTAAGAGAATATGCAAGACCGATCATAGAGAATAATCTCTGTTACAGGAACGGCGCCGGGATAGGCGGGATAAATCTGGATTCCCACGATCAGCCATTGATAATCAGAAACAATCTCCTTTATCACAACAGGAGGGCGGGACTTCGTTTAAAAGGCATAGGTCGTGCAAAAACAGACATTAAGACGGTTATTGAAAAAAACAGGATCTACGGAAACCTGAAGTCGGGTATCAGATTATTGAAGATAGACAGGGCCGAGGTCATGCACAACACCATTTTTGATAATATGAAGGCGGGAATAAGCTTTTCTAATGTGGACAAAGCCATTGTCAAGGATAATGAGATCTATGGCAACGTGACTGCGGGAATAAGGCTGTTGAATGTCCCCTTTATTATTGTAAAGCGCAACCGTATACATGGCAACCTTACAACAGGCATTGATCTTATCAGATGGCAGGACCGATGGTAAATATTCGGCAGCACTCCACAGGAAGGCGATCAGGCTGCCCAGCATACCAAAGTATAGCTGATCAGCCTGCTCACCTCCCTGTGAAGCGCTGCCAAACATTTACTTTTTTGGTGGTTCTAGCTATTTTCCGGCATCAAGCCGAATATTTACAATTTTTAAGGCGAGAATATTATGAGCTATTGGAGATATCCACGATATGTTTCCGTTGCCGAAAAAGAGGCCAAGGCAGCGAAAAAATTAAAACAGCTTAAGAAAAAAATGCCGGGCATCAAGCCGGTCGTTATTAAAGGCAATGCCCTGGCCCGCACCTGGTGGGGAAAGTCATGGAACAAAAACCTTGAACGATACGCTGACTATACCAATCGTATCGGCAGGGGCAGGAGTTATGTCCGGCACGGGGCAGTCCTTGACCTTAAGATAGATTCCGGGAAAGTGACCGCCCTTGTCCAGGGATCAGGTTCAAAACCCTATGAAGTGGTAATAAACATTGAAGCCATCAGTCAGACCAACTGGAGAGCAATAAAAAAACAATGTGAAGGGCAATTAAAATCATTGCAGGACCTGCTTTCCGGAAAATTTCCCAAGGCATTGGGTGAGATTTTTTTCACTAAAGAAAAAGGGTTGTTCCCGGGTCCGCAGGCTATCAGTTTTAATTGCAGTTGTCCTGACTGGGCCTCCATGTGCAAGCATGTCGCAGCTGCTCTCTATGGTATCGGCGCCAGATTTGACGAAGATCCTTCCTTGTTTTTCAAATTACGCGGCGCGGATACCGGGGATCTTATTGCGCGGGCGGTAAAAGATAAAACAGGTGAACTGCTGGCAAAAACAAAAAAGAAAAGCGCCAAGGTTATTGGTGATGCCGACCTTTCAGACATTTTTGGTATTGATATGGACAATAAACCTGACTTTGCCGAAAACAGAACAAAGGCGATTAAAAAGAAAACAACTGCCAAAAAAACAGCCAAGCCCATTGAGCCGCCCCGGAAACAGAAAAAGAAAAACAAACAAAAAACTCCAAAAACCGCCACAGGTCTTGTTGCTGAATTAATTGTCGCCGATAAAACAGGGGTTACTATAGAAAAATTGGTTGAAGAAACCGGCTATCCAAAGACCAAGCTGTATGGCATAGTGCATAGGTTAAAACAGCAGGGGAAAATAAAGAATAAATCCCATGGGGTGTATATGAAAGCCTGACAAAAAAATGGTTTATAAATGAAATTTGACCTTTCGTTTCTCCATGTTTCCATGCTGACCCTTTTGGGGATCGCCGCAATTGCCGGGCTCTATACGGGCCATCTTGCCCGGCGCGCCAACCTGCCGGCGATTATCGGTTATATGATCTTAGGTGTCATCCTTGGCCCGTCGGCACTCAACCTGTTTGACGATTCCTCAATGGACCGTTTCTCGTTTTTGACCGAGATCGGTCTTGGGTTTGTCGCTGTCACTATCGGTTCGGAACTCAGCATCTCATCTTTAAAGCGCGTTGGATGGAGCATTGTTTCCATTATCTTTGCGTCATCCTTTATGGCCTTTTTTGTGGTTGCCGGCGCTCTCTATCTTCTGACCTTTGACCTCCCTCTGTCGATTATTTTCGGCGCAATGGCGCCTGCCAGCGCGCCGGCGGGCACTGTCGCGGTTATCCAGGAATGCAGGGCAAAAGGGAGCCTTACAAAGGCCATTTACGCGGTGGTTGGATTTGACGACGGCCTGGCCGTAATAATCTTCGGGTTTGCAGCCGCAATCTCAAGGAGCCTTCTTATCGGAGAGGCTTCAGGCACAGGTTCAAGTATCCTGCCCGGCCTCTGGGCGCCGATCCTGGAAATCAGCGCAAGTCTTCTATTAGGATGGATTATCGGATATCTGTTCTGTGGGCTGGTCTCCAAATTACGGGATTCACGAGATATCCTGATCATTCTCTTCGGTATTGTTCTCCTTGCCACAGGCCTGTCAATACGTCTGCACCTTTCGCTGATCCTGACCAATATGATGATCGGGTTTGTGCTGGTCAACAGCAGGCGTGGGGCCTTAGTGCAACGCGTGAGGGGACCACTTCTCGAAATCATGCCTCTAATCTTCATACTTTTCTTCTGTCTTGCCGGCGCGCAACTCAAGGTGTTCGATATCCCTGCCTTAGGGCCTCTCGGTCTGGTTTACATATTGGCCCGTTCCGCCGGTAAAATTGCAGGGGCGCGTCTTGGGGCCTCGTTTGGTCGCGTTGAGGAAAAAATCAAGAAATATTTAGGATTGG
>JAIWHJ010000026.1:1850-10603 GCA_048629695.1 Promethearchaeota archaeon | reverse complement strand
GCCCGCAATCGCCGTAATTGGGAACCACAAGAAGCTACCATGCGAAGAGAAAATTATTACTACGGAATTAAAATAGTTAAAATTGAAAGGTCAGTTGTTTAATTTATAGGTGAACAGCACGATCAGAGAAGAAATGATCACAACGGGAACGACGATTTTCGGTGACACGTTATCCATGAGAAATCTTTTTCGCCTCAAATAGACCCCCAGCAAATAGAACGCATACATCGTAATTGCTTCATGAATGAAAAGATAATTCCATCCGATTGTCCTTCCTTTCATTGGATTGAATATATCAAATTTAAAATTAAACCAATATCCAACCACGTAAAAAATAACGGCGGCGATCACTATTTTTAAATTGGAAGATTTTAAAAATCGAAACGCGCCATAATGGACTATTTCAACAGAAAACATCATAAGAATAAACCACGATGGAACACAAAACATGGGGATCCCAAAAGCCGTCGAAATAAGCCCACCGATATATCCCTGGACACTTGGTAATTTTAGATTAAAAAAGTCCCCGGAAAAGAAAACGGGCAACACCATAAATATTGCAGTAAAAAATATGAAAGGGAGAAGACGGGAAACAAATCGCTGTTTTAAATACTTTCCAAAACCAGACTCAATGTCACTCTCCCTTGCCACGTAGCCTGCCAGAATAAAAAACAACAGCAAGTGAAATGAATATATGAATTTATAATGAATAGCGGCAGTCGGGTTTTTCAGCATCATGATCCGCTCGATAAAGTGGCCGTAATAGACCAAGGCCATCGCGAAAAACCGTGCAACGTCAATCACCAAAACTCTCATTTTTCCAGGTTCGATATTCATAATCAACTCCATTCCTTCCAAAACGAAAAGCCGGAATGTCGAGCTTTATATGTAAGTTCTCATTAAATCAGGGCTATATCAAAAAAATCCCCCCTGGCCCAGACCTGGCCTTGATACGTTGCGAGAGTGGCTGATCGAATATAACTGCTTCGTTAGATTACGACATATATTCGCCAAGTCGCACCAGGGCAGGCCTCAATCCCCCTTTGCAAAAGGGGGAGGCATTCGGAATGCCCAGATTTATTGAGATGTTCCTTTATTTTACAAAAAAAGGGCGGCCTATGCGGCCGCCCTTTCCTTGAATCCTCTAACTCAAAGGACGGTTAAAGGAACTTTCATTCATATTACATCCAGCTAAACAACAAGTATCGGTGCGAGGCAGCTATTTCACGCGACCCTCGCGCCAGGCCTGAATGAGACTGTCGTAGTCGACCGTCTCACCTTGCGGTTTTTCATTGACCTTGGCCTTGGGCGAGCCGGGCTTGTTCAACCAGTAGGACTCGTCCCTCTCTTTGTTCAGTTTCGGTCCTAAATCGCCCTGTACACCTGAGCGCTCTATGCGCTGCAGTACTTTATCTTGCTCGCGGGCGAGATTGTTCATTGCCGTAGAAACGGTCACCTCACCGGAAACCGCCTCGCCGATATTCTGCCACCACAACTGTGCCAGCTTTGGATAATCAGGCACGTTGGTCCCGGTCGGCGTCCAAGCGACACGCGCCGGGCTGCGGTAAAACTCCACCAATCCGCCGAGTTTCGGCGCACGTTCGGTGAAGGACTCGTGCCGGATGTCGCTGTCGCGGATGGGCGTCAGGCCCACGTGAGTCTTCTTCAGCGACGTGGTTTTACACACGCAGAACTGCGCGAAGAGCCATGCGGCCTTACGTCTCTCGAGCGGCGTGCTCTTCATAAACGTCCAGGAGCCGCAATCCTGATAGCCCAGCTTCATCCCTTCTTCCCAGTAGGGGCCATGGGGTGAAGGGGCCATGCGCCATTTCGGGGTCCCGTCCGCGTTGACCGTCGGGCCCGGCTCGACCATGGTCGGGACGAATGCCGTGTACCAGAAAATCTGCTGGGCCACATTGCCCTTGGCCAGGACCGGCAGAGACGTGTAGAAATCCATACCCAGCGCACCCGGAGGAGCGTATTTCCGGAGCCATTCCATGTACTTGCGGAGCGAGTACTTGGCTGCCGGGCCGTTGGCGGCGCCGCCACGGGCAACGCTTGCGCCTACGGGGCGGTTGTTCTCATCTACACGGATGCCCCATTCGTCCACGGGCTTGCCATTGGGAATACCCTTGTCGCCGGCACCGGCCATGGACAACCAGGCATCGGTGAAACGCCAGCCCAGGTCCGGGGCCTTCTTGCCGTAGTCGCCGTGACCGTAAACGGCTTTTCCATCGATTTCCTGGATAGTCTCGCTGAAGAACTTGGCAATATCCTCGTAGGCAGACCAGTTGACCGGAACGCCGAGTTCGTAGCCGTAGATATCCTTGAATTTCTTTTTAAAATCCGGACGTTTGAACCAGTCGTAGCGGAACCAGTAAAGGTTTGCGAACTGCTGATCAGGAAGCTGATAGAGCTTGCCGTCCGGTCCGGTGGTGAAGGATTTACCCATGAAATCGTCTATGTCGAGCGTCGGCAGGGTAACGTCCTTGCCCTCACCCGCCATAAAGTCGGACAAGGGAACCACATAACCATAACGGGAGTGGGTGCCGATGAGATCGGAATCGTTAATCCAACCGTCATAGATGTTCTTACCGGACGCCCACTGCGTCTGCAGCTTTTCGATGACATCACCTTCCTGAATCAGGTCATGGGAGACCTTGATTCCGGTAATCTCTTCGAACGCCTTGGCGAGAACTTTCGACTCATATTCGTGGGTAGGGATGGTCTCGGAGACGACCTTGACATGCATCCCCTTGAAGGGCGCCGCCGCCTTGATAAACCATTCCATCTCCTTGAGCTGTTCAGCCTTTGACAGGGTCGACGGTTGGAATTCATTTTCGACCCACTTCTTCGCTGCGGCCATGTCCGCGCTCGCAGTACCTGCGAAGAACGCAAACAATGCAACCACAACTACCCCCAGGAGCATCAACCTGGTCCTCTTCTTGAATAACATTCGTAACATGGTGTTACCTCCTTAGGCCTTCGATGTTTGTATTTCCCTCTTCTGGTCTACATCGCCGGCGTGAAGGCCATTAACGCCCGGCAATATAGACCTCGCCTCTTTCATTTTTCTCTGTTGATCCCCTCCTTTAGCTATAGACCTTCAATAGTTGGCTATCTGTTCTCCCGGTCTACATCGCCGGCGTGAAGGCCTTTGACACCGAACGACATCGGGCCTGTTATCATTAATCCACCCTGATAAACTCCACAAATATGCAATATTCAATCGAAAATTTTCAATCATTATCATCCCCAAAGCATCACAACAATCATCCAACACACGGCAATGGCAAGCATGATCAAAAGGGTAAGATCGGTCAATCCAACCCATGCGAAAAAGATGAAAGCACTGCCGAGTATCCCTATAAAGAGCCGATCACCAGGTGTGGTAGGAATCGGCAGGAAACCGCGGCGTTCCATGGAAGGTGATACTGTTTGCCATATAGTCATGGCAATCAGTATCAGGAAAATGGAGATGACAAAAATTGCCGTCGGAAGTGTCCATTCCATCCATTGCAGAGTCATTGTCGTTCCTTTCAATTGAATATTGAATATTCAGTCTTCAATATTCAATTTCCTTTTTATACTCGTCCCAGAGCAAAGCCCTTGGCCATGTGATTGCGTACGAACCAGATCACCAGCATACCCGGTACAATTGTAAGCATACCTGCCGCGGCCAGAAGGCCATAATCAAGACCGGTCGCGCTAATTGTTCGCGTCATGATTGCCCCGATGGGTTTCGCCTCTGTTACCGTCAGTGTCCGGGATAACAGTAACTCGACCCAACTGAACATGAAACAGAAAAAGGCTGTCACTCCAACCCCGGCCCTGATCAGTGGGATAAAGATGGTTATAAAGAAGCGCGGAAAGCTGTACCCGTCAATAAAGGCGGTTTCATCAATCTCGCGGGGGATCCCGGACATGAAGCCTTCCAATATCCACACCGCCAACGGCACGTTGAACAGACAATGGGCAAGTGCCACCGCAATATGCGTATCCATCAGGCCGATTTCGGAATACAGTTGGAAAAAGGGCAGCGCGAAAATAGCCGCCGGAGCCATACGGTTGGTGAGCAACCAGAAAAACAGTTGCTTGTCACCGACGAACTGGTAGCGTGAAAAGGCGTAGGCAGCAGGCAGTGCTACGGACAACGATATAATGGTGTTCATGGTGACATAGATGATGGAATTGACATAACCCATGTACCAGGATGAATCCGTAAATATCTTCAGGTAGTTGACAAATGTTATATCTTTCGGGTACAGGGCGAAGGACGCCAGGATGTCGGCGTTGGACCTCAAGGACATGTTGAGCATCCAGTAGAGCGGAATCATCAGCAGACCAAGGTATATGAGCAGGCCGATCGTTTTTTTCTTTACTTTCATCCCTTCTCTCCTTTTCCGACTCTCTGAAGCGCCTGGTAAAACATAAAACTGAATAACAGTACGATGACAAAGTAGATGAGCGAGAAGGCCGCGCCCGGTCCCAGGTCGAATTGTCCGAGGGCGATCTTGACCAGATAAATGGAGAGGAACGTGGTCGAATTGCCGGGCCCGCCTCCTGTCAGCACGAAGGGCTCAGCATAGATCAGGAAACTATCCATGAAGCGCAGCAACACGGCGATGGTGAGTACGCCGCGCATCTTCGGCAGTTGGATGTACCAAAATGTCGACCAACCCGACGCACCGTCAATCCTGGCTGCCTGGTAAAAGGCCTCGGGGATTGCCCGCAGCCCCGCATAGGCTAAAAGGACAACCAGCGGGGTCCAATGCCAGACCTCCATCAGCATCAGGGTAATCCAGGCATCGAGCCAATTATCCGTATGATCAAATGCTATGCCCAGCAGATTGTTTATCCCGGCGCCGAACAGACCGATATCCGGCCGGGTAAAGATGATCCAGATCGTCCCGATCACATTCCAGGGAATGAGCAGAGGTATCGCAATTGTAACGAGACAGGCGGAGACTCCCCAACCGCGTTTCGGCATTGCCAGGGCAATAAGTATGCCGAGCGGCATCTCTATCAACAGCACGAGCCCGGAGAACAGGAATTGACGCCATAAGGCGTCATGCAGCCGCTTGTTGCCCAACATCTCCTCGAACCACTCTGTGCCGACGAATACACTTTGGCCAGGCCCCCAGATGTCCTGGACCGAATAATTGATCACGGTCATAAGTGGAATTATGGCGCTGAAGGCGACGATGATAACAACCGGTAGAACCAGAAACCAGGCCTTGTTATTTGCCCATTTTTCCATAGGAATACCCTTTGTAATTGACAATTGAATATTGACTATTGGCTATTGAAAAACCTGTTAACCCAGAACTCTTGAGCCAATCGTACAAAACTTGAAACCCGTAACTCGCAACCCGCAACTCGCAACCCGTACTACTTAATCAGCCGCCCGTCGGCAAACAGCCTGATCCACTGCGGCGGGAAAACGAGCCAAACCTTGCCGTCGGGAACCGGCTTTCCTTCCGGCAGTCTGGCCCGTAAGGTTTTGCCGGCTAGCGTTAGCACCACAATTTTGTAACTGCCCTGATCTTCAACTGCCTGAACCTGAGCCGGTACGCCGCCCTCCACCGGCTCAGAACGCAACTTCAAATACATCGGTCGAATTCCTACTTCCAGCTTTCCATTGGCTTTGAGTCCAAGGGCCGCTGTTTTTTCATCCAATTTTATGCCAGCGCCATCGACTCGCGCCACATTTCCGTCCAAAGTACATTCCAGAAAGTTCATCCCCGGACTGCCGATAAAATATCCAACAAACGTATGTTCCGGGTTTTCGAAAAGCTCCTGGGGGGTACCGATTTGTATGATTTCACCTTCATACATAATGACCACTTTGTCGGCAAAGGTTAAGGCTTCCACCTGATCGTGGGTGACATATATAAAGGTCAGCTTAAGCTGTTCGTGGATCTCTTTGATTTTGCGACGCAGGTCCCATTTCAGTTGCGGATCGATCACGGTCAGCGGCTCATCAAACAGAATGGCCGCCACATCACTTCGGACCAACCCCCGGCCCAATGAAACCTTCTGTTTGGCGTCCGCAGCCAAACCGGCCGCTCTTTTTTTAAGAAAAGGGGTCAAGTCAAGTATCTCAGCGACCTCATGTACACGCTGGGTGATTTTGTTACTGGGAAGGCCTCGATTTTGCAATGGGAAGGCGAGATTGCCAAACACCGTCATGGTGTCGTACAAAACAGGAAACTGAAAAACCTGGGCAATGTTGCGTTTTTCCGGCGGCAACCCGGAGACGTCCTTACCGTCATAAAACACCCGGCCGTTACTGGGGGTAAGCAAACCGGAAATGACGTTCAGTAATGTGGTTTTACCACAGCCTGAAGGTCCCAGCAGGGCATAGGCACCCCCATCCTCCCAAGTATTGTGAATCCGCTTCAGGGCATAATCCGACTCTTCTTTTGGATTGGGCAGATAGCTGTGAGCAATTTCACTTAACTCGATTCGTGCCATGACCGTCTCCTACCTCAGCTTTTTTAATGACGTCCCGGGAGGGCGCTGCCACCAGGGTTCCGGCCTCATCGTACACAAAGAAAGAACTCGGGTTGACATATATTGTTATTTCGGCTCCGATCCGGAGAGGCTGAATCCCGTTTTCCTGAACCACCAGCCGAGAATTGTCGTAGTTGACATGAATGAACGTTTCCGACCCGTTTATCTCCGACAATTCTACTCTGCCATGAATTTCGGCATCCTCCTTACTGGTCCGTGATAGAAAGAAATGATGGGAGCGTACGCCGAATTTATATTTCCCGGCCGGTAAAGATTTCATGTGGCCGGCCAATTGAATTTCTATATCATGCCCCAGTCGGGCAGTGCTCCCCTGGATTGCGCCGCTAATGTAGTTAATGGGTGGGTCGCTAAATACCTCGGCCACCTTAAGGGTTGCCGGGTGGTGGTAGACTTCCGGAGTGGGGCCGGTTTGCAAAATGCGCCCCTCATCAATGACAACGATATTGCCCCCCAGCATCAGGGCCTCGGTCGGTTCTGTGGTGGTGTAGATGTCTATGGCTTTGCGCTGTTTGAAAATTCCCTGAAGCTCAACCCGCAGCTCCTCTCTCAGTTTATAGTCCAGGTTCACCAGTGGCTCGTCCAGCAAAAGCAGGTCGGTGTCTTTGACCAGGGCCCGGGCAATGGCGGTACGCTGCTGCTGTCCGCCGGAAAGCTCGTTGGGCAAACGATCCAGCAGGTCCTCGATATGGAGCATTTCAGCGATTTCACGCACGCGTCGATCGATTTCTGCTTTTTTAACTCCGGTAATTTTCAAAGGCGAGGCGATATTTTTATAGACAGTGAGAGAGGGATAGTTGATGAACTGCTGATATACCATAGCCACACTGCGCTTTCGCACTGATACGCCGGTGACATCTTTTCCGTCTATCAGAATCTTGCCCCGGGTGGGCCGGTCTAGCCCGGAAATGATCCGCAACAGCGATGTTTTACCGGACAGGGTGCGGCCTAAAAACACATTGCGGGAGCCACGTTCAAGTTCAAGGTTGACATCTTTGAGATGGATCTCTCGGCCTACGATCTTGTCAATGTTCTGCAGTGACAGGCCCATCAAGCGTCTCCGTTTCAAATTTATGGACGTTAGCCGAACTGATATGTCGATTGTCCTGTCTTCAGCGGGATTGAAAAGGCCGACTTCGGCTCAGTCGCCGCTGTGGGGTAAAATTTTGGAACTATATGTTAGAAAGGGTTGATGAATTTTTTTGGATAGCACCATTTGATATTTCTCGCAAGCCAAAATTTAATCAAATAACGACATCTGAACTTTTAACATTTCATATGGAAAATTCTCCTGTGATATGCTAATTGTGACCGTTCAAGGGTTCAGAGGTTGGGTATTCATGCCAAATCCAAACCGCTGATTCGTGAGGGCTGTTGGAAAACGCCTGAGAATAAAACAATTTGAAAATTGAATATTTGTGGAAGTCGCTTTGCTCCGTCTTTTTAAAATTGATCCGCCGCAGGCGGGCCTTAAATATTCAATCCATAGAGTGTATCGATGAGCAAAACCTTAAATACCCGGGTACTTATTATCGGCGGGGGATCTACCGGCACCGGCATCGCCCGGGATCTGGCGCTGCGCGGCGTCCAATGCATACTGGCTGAATACCGTGATCTCAATGCCGGTGCATCCGGTGCCAACCATGGACTATTGCACAGTGGCGGCCGCTATGTCTTTGCCGATCAAGGCAGCGCAACAGAATGCCGTGAAGAAGGGGCGCTTCTAAAAAAACTGGCCCCGCACTGTATTGAAGACACCGGTGGTTTGTTTGTTGCGGTTGAGGGCGATGATGAAAAATACGTGGCCGATTTCCCCCATCTGTGCGCCCAATGCCATATTCCGGTGCAGGAACTGGACGTCAAAGAAGCCCGGGAACTTGAGCCCGTGCTTTCCGATAAATTAATTGCTGCTTATATGGTGGCGGACGCATCCATTGATCCTTTTAAACTGTGCCTGGAAAATATGGCCCAGGCCCAGGAGCTGGGCAGCACGTTGCTGCGATTTACCAAAGTGGTGGGATTTGAGATAAGCAACCAAAAAATCCGGGCCACCCGGTTGCAGAACATCATCACGGGTGAAGAATTAATCATCGAAGCAGAGCAGGTGATCAATGCCACGGGCGCCTGGGCCGGAGTTGTGGCCGGCCTGGCGGGAGCAACCATTGATATCCTTTACTCCAAGGGGAGTCTTATCGTCACCCACAACCGGATCACCGAGC
>JAIWHJ010000026.1:0-1840 GCA_048629695.1 Promethearchaeota archaeon | reverse complement strand
GCGTCCATCGGCCAGCGCCGACATTCTGGTCCCCGGCGGCACGGTGTCTATCCTCGGGACCACGTCTATCAGGATAGAGAATCTGGATCAAATTTACCCCACGGTCGAAGAGGTCGACACCATGGTGGATGAAGCCGTTAAGATGATTCCGGCTCTGGAAACGGTGCGATACATTCGGGCGTATGCCGGCGTAAGGCCGTTGGTGGGTTCGCGATCTGCATCCGACGATCGCAGCGTCAGTCGAAGTTTTGCACTGATTGATCACCGCGAAGACGACCTTGAAAACTTTACGACGATTTCCGGGGGCAAGCTGACCACCTATCGCTTAATGGCGGAAAAAACAGCCGATCTGGTCTGTCGCCGGCTGGGGGTTTCCCGCCCTTGCTTAACGCGCACCCAGCCCCTTGCG
Organism: Promethearchaeota archaeon; assembly: GCA_048629695.1. Taxonomy (GTDB): domain Bacteria; phylum Desulfobacterota; class Desulfobulbia; order Desulfobulbales; family DAOVYS01; genus DAOVYS01. Next base: position 1,431 of record JAIWHJ010000026.1, on the reverse strand, counting down.
TTAACCCAACCGGCCAAGTGGACCCAACCGGGCCTGGCCCCCAAACTGTGGCTGAAACATCATGAACCGGAAGATATTCTGCTTTGTGAATGTGAAATGGTCCCCAAAAGCGCAGTGGATGCAATTATCGACTCTATTCGTGAACAAAACGGCCAGCCGAATCTCATGGCCATCGCCCTGCGCAGCAGAATCGGCAAAGGCGCCTGCCAGGGCACCTTTTGCGGGGTGCGAGTTAGCGCTTATATGTATGATCGGGGTGAATTTAATCCGGAACAGAGCTTAACCAATCTCAGAGAGTTTCTCGGTCAGCGTTGGAAAGGACAACATCCTACGCTTTGGAACAAACAGCTTGTTCAGGCAGAGCTTCTGGAAGCCCTGCAATGCGGGTTTTTCGGTCTTGAACTTTGAGTGTTAAAAGGAGCATCAAACAAATCAATGTCTGACTCGCAGACCATAAAATTTGATGTTTGCATCATAGGAAGCGGCCTGGCGGGTATGGCCTCAACGTTGTTTGCGGCCAACAGGGGCCTTTCGAGCGTTCAAGTGGGTCTCACTGGAGAAATCATTCTTTCTAGCGGCCTTTTGGACTTAATGGGCGTACATCCAGTAAGTGAAAAACATGTCTGGAGCGATCCCTGGGCGGGGATTGATGCCCTGGTGCGGGATATTCCTGACCACCCCTATGCTAGGCTGCCAAAAGAAGACATCCACGCCGCATTCGAAGAACTCCTATTCTTTCTAAAAGAAACCGGCCTTTCCTACTATAGACGTATGAATCACAACATCGGAGTCCTTACCTCCCTGGGAACCATCAAGCATACTTACTGCGTTCCCCACACCATTTGGAAGGGAGTAGAGGCCCTGAAGAAAAAGCCTCCCGGCCTGCTTATCGACATTCGGGGCCTAAAGGGATTCAATGCCCGCCAGATTGCGACTGCCATGCAGAATGAATGGCCGGACTTGCAAACAGCCCGGATTTCTTTTCCGGGTATGGACCATCTAAGCGAAGTGTATACGGAACATATGGCCAATGCCTTGATATTATCACAAAAGCGGGAGAGATTCGCCGAGGTGGTGCGACCGCACATTGAAGAAGCACAAATAGTTGGACTGCCGGCCATTTTGGGCCTGTACCGCACACATGAGATCGTGTCCGATTTGGAGAAGTTGATTGGCGCACCGGTGTTCGAAATTCCCAGTATGCCCCCTTCCGTTCCCGGCCTTCGCCTCAAGGAAGCGTTTGAAAGAGGACTTCGCACCAAAGGGATTAAGTACTTTTCTCAAAAGCGGGTGTTAAAGGTCCGGCGTAAGGCTGGCGATTTTTTTGAACTCGATATTGGCTGGCCGACTACGGAACAAGTCGTACAATCCAGGGGGATCATTTTGGCTAGCGGTCGATTTATCGGAGGGGGGTTGCACGCAGATAGAAAA
>JAIWHJ010000025.1:0-10633 GCA_048629695.1 Promethearchaeota archaeon | reverse complement strand
TTTAAACGTTACCGATCACGGGGTGGCAAAAGCTGCCGGATCGTAACCCCTATCCTCAACGTTCACAGATAGTGACAAACAATGTAAATATTCGGCTTGATGCCGGAAAATAACTAGAACCACCAAATATTTACCAAACAATGCAGATATGTTCCATGATAACAGCTAGAGTCGTAATATCGATTTTTATCGCAATAATCCTGTCTGTTTTACCCGGCCCTGCGCCCGCGGCAGGGGAGGTACATGTCCAGGTAGTTCTTGAAAAGCATGAGGTCTTTGTCGGCGAATCATTCAGGATGCAGATCCAGGTTGACGGGGATGATTCTCCTGCTGAACCCGATCTTTCCGGACTTACTGATTTTGATGTCAGGTCTCTTGGCGGACAGCAGAACAGCAGTTCCTCCATCACGATTATAAACGGCAAAATGGACAAGGTTACTCATCAAGGCTACATATTTAATTATTCCCTTACACCAAAGCTGGAAGGCATGCTTAAAATCCCGAGCATCCGGATCAGCGCCGGAGGTGTTGATCACAACTCACAACCAGGCGCGGTAAGGGTGAAAAAGCCGGTGGAGACAGAGGATTTCAAGCTGAGAATTGCCCTTTCCAGCCATAATTGTTACGTGGGCGAGCCAGTTGTACTGACATTCACCTGGTACATTGGAAAGGATGTGGAGGGGATTGAGTTCAACCTTCCGATGTTGAATGATCCACGTTTCGAGGCAGCCGGACAGCCGGCTGATTTTATGGCTGGAGATGGGAAAAATTTGCTGCGTATACCCTTTGGCAGCAATGAAATCATTGCCAGGCGGGGAAGGGGGCGACTTCAAGGCCGTGATTTCATGACCGTGACCTTTCAAGAGGCGCTTATTCCTAAACAGGTGGGTACTATCACCCTTCCCCAGGCCACTGTGGTCTGCAAGGCCCTGGTCGGATACAAGGAAAGGCGGAGGCAGGACCTGTTCGGACGATTTTCCAGGGATTCTTTTTTTGATGATTTTTTTAATCGTGGTCAAAGAGGAATTTACAAGACCGTTATTACGCCTTCAAATGAACCGGAGCTTAAGGTCTCCGCGCTCCCGGAAAAGGGCAGGCCTGCGAATTTTACAGGCCTGGTGGGTAAATACAGCCTGGCCGCGGATGCCGTTCCAACGGAAGTTAATGTCGGTGATCCCATAACGCTCACAATCATGGTCACCGGGCCTGAATACTTAAAAAATGTGGAACTTCCGCCACTTAAGGATCAGCCCGGCATGACCGGGAATTTAAAGATTCCGGAAGAAATGGCGCCTGGCGAAATAAAAGACCGGGTCAAGGTGTTCACCCAGACAGTACGCGCCAACCACCCGGACGTAAAAGAGATTCCCGAAATCGGGCTTCCCTATTTTAATACTGAAACAGGGAAATATGAAGTAGCGCGTTCCGATGCCATTCCACTTTCCGTTAAAGGCACCCGTGTCGTGACGGCCATGGACGCCGAAGGCAATGAAGTAACGCCCCTCAAAAATGAGATAAGTACACAGAATGAAGGCATTGCTTACAATTATGATGACCCCGGCGTTCTTGAAACATACGAGGACGACAACACCTCGTGGATCACATCCCCGTTATGCCTGGCCGCGCTTATTGCCCCGCCTGCCTGCTATCTGGTTGTCCTTGTTTCCATCGTGGTGATTCGGAACCGTAGAAAAGACCCTGAAGGGCTTAAGGCAAGGAAGGCGTTTTCTGAATTCAGCCGGGACCTTAGAACGATCGATACCGGTCCAACGGCAGATGCGTCAGAGGCCCACAACCGGATTTCCGAGGCCCTGCGGGAATACCTGGGCAAAAGGCTCAGGCTCACAGCAGGCGCCATCACGTATCAAGACGTTGCCGAACTACTCACAAAAAGCGGGGTCGCGCCTGACACCGTAACCTCTCTAAAGCACATCCTCGACCAGTGCGAGGCCCACCGTTTTGCCGGCAATACCGTCACCCTGAGAGACTTAAGCAATTTACTCGCCTGCACACTTGAAACAGCTGGTCGGATTGAAGAGCATTTGAAATAAAGGCTTGCTTAAAAAATAAATTGGGGTTGGTTTTATTTCGGTCATTTCAGGATATGAGATATGAGTGTTGAGTATTGAGAAGAATAAAGATACGATCTGGTTTTTCTCATCACTCACTACTCAACACGCAACGCTAAGTGGCCGAAGATAAACCCAACCCACATAACCATTTGAAATTGCTTTTAAAAAGGGCTTACGTTCCTCGATCCAACCTACATTTTCCACAAGCGCCATACCCCGGTTTGAAATTATTGTGAATAAACCAGCACACCCTGAAAAATTTTAACAAGGAGAGATTCCGACCTTGATAAATTCCAATCGTCTTGCCGACCTGTTTGTCACTCTCTGTGAAATTGATGGTCCATCCGGACATGAAGGACATGTGGCCCAATTCATAAAATCGTTGATTTCCGAAGAGTTGTCCCCAAGTGAATTAATTGAAGATGACTCTGCTGGCAAGACCGGTTCACAGTGCGGAAACCTTGTAATCCGTTTTAATGGGGGCCTTGGCAGTTCCCCGATTTTTTTTAACGCTCACCTTGACACCGTGGAGCCTGCCTCCGGGGTGAGAGTTCAACGAAAAGGAGACACCTTCTTCAGCCGAGGCCAAACCATTCTCGGGGCCGACGACAGGTCCGGAATAGCCATCATGATAGAAGTCATTCGGTCATTGCGCGACCACAATATTCCATTCCGCCCGATCGATCTGATCTTTACGACTTGCGAAGAAGTGGGACTTCTTGGCGCTAAGGCCCTGGACCCTGATCTGATCCGTGGGAGATTTGGATACTCACTCGACACTACCGGTGTTGACCGTATTGTTGTAGGCGCGCCGTCCGCCAACAATATTCGGGCTGAGATATCAGGGGTAAGCGCGCATTCCGGCCTTAATCCGGAAAAAGGGATAAACGCGATTGTTATTGCATCCAGGTCTATCAGTAATATGCTTTTAGGCCGTATTGATGATGAAACCACCGCAAACATAGGAATCATCTCCGGAGGAACTGCGACTAACATTGTCCCGGATTATGTAATTGTTCAGGGTGAAGTAAGAAGTCATTCAGAGGAAAAACTGGAAACCTATACCAGGAAAATTGAATCGGCATTTCTAAATGGACTTAATTCGATTACCCCCTTGTCCAATAAAGGCCAACCCTTCCCAAAGCTGAATTTTTCTTTTGATCGACAATTCCCGGCATTTCGATTGTCAAAATCGGAAGAAGCTGTAACGCTGGTTCAGGATGCCGCTTCCGCCTTGAACCGCGATATTGAATTCGCTGTCGACGGCGGAGGTAGTGACGCAAATATATTTAACGGTCATGGACTTAGTACGGCTATTATTTCTACCGGCATGACAAAGGTACACACCACTGATGAATTTATTCATCTGCAAGATATGATCAGAACTTCCGAATTAATATTCGCCATGCTAACTTCTTGAATGTTTCACGTGAAACATGTCCTTATGACACATTCAATACTGCGTGGGTTGGTCGCAATAGGAATTTTGGTTGAAAATGAACCCAAGAAATGGTTAAAATAGAATTCGTATTTATATACGACCTGTTCCTTAGCCTCCATTCAGACAAAATCAAAAGGACCATGTGATTGACATGACAAGGGGAAAAATAATATCGCTGACCAATCAAAAGGGGGGGGTCGGCAAAACGACCACATCCATTAACCTGTCAGCCTCGGTCGCAAAGCTGGGGAAACGGGTGCTGGTCGTGGATTCAGACCCACAGGGAAACGCATCCAGCGGCCTGGGGGTAACCACCCGGAAAAATCTATATCATCTCTATCATTGTTATATGGACAAGGCCGGAATTCCTAAGGCCATACAGCAGGTAAACGGCTTGAAAGGTCTTGATATCCTGCCCACACATATTGATCTCATCGGCGTGGAAGTCGAACTTTTAAATGAAAAACAAAGAGAACGGTTTTTACGCAATATGCTTACACCGCTTTTGAGCAAATATGACTATATTTTTGTTGATTGCCCTCCGTCACTGGGCCTTCTTACCATCAACGCCCTTACTGCTTCAGATTCCGTGATTATTCCAATGCAATGTGAATATTTTGCCTTGGAGGGACTGAGCCAATTAGTTCGTACCATCCGCTTGATCAAAAATTCCTACAACCACAAATTGAAGATCGAGGGTCTCCTTCTCACAATGTACGACAAGAGAAACAGGCTTACGTTCCAGGTTGAAAAGGAGATTAAAAAACACTTTAAGGACAAGGTATACACTACGGTAATACCAAGAAACGTGCGCCTCAGTGAGTGTCCCAGTCATGGAAAACCGGCTTTGAATTATGATCTGCGATCTTCAGGCGCCCAAGCGTATCTGAATTTTGGAAAAGAATTCCTGAAAAAGCAGAGAGGTGATAAGAAATGACCAGACCGGATATTCTCGGCAGGGGTCTTAATGCCTTGCTCCCCGGATCCGAGGATGAGACATCAACAGGTTCTCCCCTTCCATACTTCATGTGTCCCCTGGATTCAATACGACCCAATCCCTTTCAGCCACGAAAAGATTCTAAAGACTGGAACCTCGGCGGTCTTGCCGAGTCCATTCGGGAAAAAGGTATTCTCCAGCCGCTTATCGTTAGAAAATTTGATGATTTCGGATATGAGTTGATTGCAGGAGAAAGAAGACTTCGGGCTGCAAAGCTGGCAGGCCTTGATGTGGCACCTGTTATTGTAAAAGACGTTTCAGACAATGACACACTTGAAATGGCGCTGATCGAGAACATCCAGCGTCAGGATCTGAACCCGCTTGAAGAGGCCGAGGCTTATAAAAGGCTGACCCGGGATTTCGGTCTGACCCAGGAAGAAGTAGCCGGCAGGGTAGGGAAGAAACGTTCTACCGTGACTAATACCTTACGGATACTTCAACTTCCTGATTATGCAAAGCAGGATATTATTGATGGTGCTTTGACGGCCGGACATGCAAGGGTGTTATTGGGTCTGCCGGATGAAGGTACGATAAAAAAATTTAGAAATAAAATAATATCTGAAGGGCTTTCGGTCCGGCAAACGGAAAAAGAGGCGGGAGCCATCAAAAAGGGGAAGGGGACACCTGTCGGCAAAAAGACGCCGAACCGGATATCCGGGCAGACCTGCAGAACTATCACGGAAAACTTTTCAGCATACCTGGGTGTTAAGACTAAAATAATCCAAAACGGAAAATCCGGAAAATTGGTGATTAAATACTCCTCGGAAGACGATCTAAAACGTCTTGTAGAGCTGATAGTCAAGTAGTTATGGCCTGATGCCTGCGATTATTCGCTTCACAAACAGCAAATCTGGAAGCAATTGCATGTTTTGGCTTTGATATCAACAGGATACCTGTTAAACCTGCTGTCCAAAAAATGAAACAAATTGATGCGGAAATCCTTGAAATCAAGCCGGCGGCAAAAGATATTTTCCGGCTTACGCTAAAGGCGCCCGGTATTGCTGCGGAAGCTGCTCCGGGTCAGTTTGTAATGATCAGACCTGTTTCAGCGCTTGATCCATTGCTGCCCAGACCTTTTTCTCTCCATGACTGGTCGGAAAACCAGGGGACGGTCATCATTCTTTTCCGGGTCGTGGGAAAGGGTACCAGGATTCTTGCAAAATCAAGGCATGGACAGAAATTACAAGTTGTGGGTCCCCTGGGCAATGGGTTTGATACTACGTTGGCAAAGAATGTCTGTTTAGTGGGTGGCGGTATTGGAACAGCTCCATTACTGGGTCTTGCAAAACAACTGCTGAAAACTGATACGGAAAGGGAAATACCGGTTTTGTTGGGCGGGGCATCCGGTGCGGAACTTGCGCCCTTGGCAGAATATTTTGATATACCCGGCCTGGCGGTCGTGCTCGCGACCGATGACGGGACACTCGGACACCATGGAGTTGTTACCGATCTTATGGTAAACCACCTGGCTCGGAGTAGAGACTGGTTGGTCCTCTCATGCGGCCCAATGCCGATGTTAAAAGCAGTGTCTCATCTTTGCCGTAAAAATGGCTGGCCGTGCCAGGTCACACTTGAAACCGCAATGGCATGCGGTATGGGCGTATGTATGGGGTGTGCCGTAAAATCTGCGGCCGATTCCGGGAATAAAGGGTACCTGCATGTCTGCAAGGATGGGCCGGTCTTTTGGGAAAGTGATGTGGCATGGTAATAGGTAAACCGGATTTACAGGTAAAAATCAGGGGGTTGGTCCTGAAAAATCCGGTGCTGACGGCCTCTGGAACATTTGGCTATGGCAGGGAGTTAGCCTCTCTGGTGGACCCGGTCAGGCTGGGGGCCGTGATTGTGAAGGGAATATCTCTTCAGCCCAGGGCCGGAAATCCGCCGCCCAGAATCGTTGAAACGCCATGCGGAATGCTCAATGCCATAGGCCTGGAAAATATCGGCGTAAAAAAATTTATCAATGAAAAGCTGCCGTTTTTGCGGGAAAGCGGCGCCTGCGTGATTGTGAATATCCTGGGAGATAGTGTGGAGGAATACGGGCAGCTTGCTGAAATACTTGACAATGTCCCTGGGATTCATGCCGTTGAGGTAAATATCTCCTGCCCGAATGTTAAACAGGGTGGTGTTGCATTTGGTATCGATCCGGAGGCAGCTCGAAGAGTTACAGCAGAGGTTAGGAAAAAATGCAGCTTGCCGGTGATCATAAAACTCTCGCCAAATGTTACAGACATCACTTCCATTGCCTTGGCTGCGGAAGACGGAGGTGCGGATGCAGTCTCGCTGATTAATACGATCCAGGGAATGGCCATTGACATTCAAACCAGGAGGCCGAGGCTTGCCAATGTGATTGGCGGTCTGTCAGGGCCTGCGATAAGACCTGTTGCAGTCAGAATGGTCTGGCAGACAGCAAAGGCGGTCAGTATCCCGGTCATAGGCATCGGTGGAATCACTACGCCTGAGGATGCCCTGGAATTCCTGATTGCCGGAGCCTCGGCAGTCCAAATCGGCACAGGGAATTTTATTAATCCAAAGGCTACAATTCAGGTGCTTGAGGGTATTGAAAAATACCTGCTTCTGCACAACATTAACTCAATTCATGATCTTACAGGGTCTCTAAATGACTGAATCGCAAACACTTTTACTGCTTGATATCATTTATGAAAAATACCAGGCGTGGCTGGATGGGCATAACTTCATCTGTACTAAAGGATGCTCCGCATGCTGTACACAGAGCGTCACAGTGACCTCTCTTGAGGCTGAGCACATATTGACCCATCTTAGGCAGGAAAATCAAATCGATCTTCTTAATCTTATTAAACACACACCATTTTCTCAAAATTCACGGTTGATAACAACAAACCGGCTTGCCCGGTATTGCCTTGATCAGCAGGAACCGCCTGACGAAAACCTTGAGTGGAATTTTTCTCCTTGTATTTTCCTGTCAAACGAATGTTGTCGAATTTATAAATTCCGCCCATTTGCCTGCAGGAGTTTTGTCTCAACCGTTCCCTGCAGCCAAGATGAGGGTGCACATGTGCCGCCCTGGATTATCACCCTTAACACGGTTATTATGCAGGTAATAGAACATATTAATGTTAACGGAAAATGGGGCAATATGACGGATATTTTAAAATCACTGATCTCGGATGACGACAACGGAGCACCCGCTTTTTCAGAAACCGAACCGCTGCCCGGATTTCTCATCCCTGAAGATGAAAAACAACAAATCTTTCCACTAATTAAGGACCTTGTTGAAACCGAGGCAGACCACAGCACGTTTGGCGCCTTGTCAGGATTAAATTTAACGGACTTGCCCCTGAAATGAATCAGCCTGTACAGCAAATCAAACCATGCGTTGATTGGAATGTGATTGAGACGGTGCTTCTGGATATGGACGGCACCTTGCTTGACAAATATTTTGACGACTATTTCTGGGAGCATTATGTTCCTGAGGTCTATGCGGAACAAAACAGCATGACGCTTATGGAAGCAGGAAAGGTACTGCTTGAGAAATATAACAGCAAACTGGGAACGTTGGAGTGGACGGATCTCGACTACTGGTCGGAAAAACTGGGTCTGGACATTCCTGAACTCAAAATGAAGGTGAACCATTTGATCGACGTGCATCCTTTTGCAGTTGATTTCCTTAAATTCTGCCGCAAACGCGAAAAAAGGATCTACATGGTCACAAATGCCCATTCCAAAACCCTTGAGATAAAACTTAAAAAAACCGCGATCGGCCCTTTTTTCGATAAAATAATATGCTCGGCTGAGATTGGAACAGCCAAGGAAGACCCGGAATTCTGGCCGATACTTGAAAAAAGGATGGGATATAACCCGGAAAGGACGATGCTTGCCGACGACACAGAGGCAGTGCTTGTGGCTGCAAGGGAATACGGCGAATTCGGCGCCTTGATCTTTGTTGCCCGTCCCAGCAGCAGGATTCCTGTAAAATTCTCACCTGACTTCCCTTCTATTGTCTATTTCAAGGAACTTATGGGGTAAACGATGGGAGATGGGTAAGTTATTTCCACATCCCTTAAACCAATGTTATCGACTGTTAGTCCGGAGGGGTTGATTTGGCATTCATCAACATAAAAAACAAAGAGGTCCAGGTCAAAATTGTTTATTATGGTCCCGGAAGGGGAGGAAAGACGACCAACCTCGAATATATAAATACTAAGTATCGCCAGAGAATCAAGACGGAGATGATCAGCCTGAAAACCCATGGGGACAGGACGCTTTTTTTTGATTTTCTCCCTTTTGATATCGGACGGATCAAGGGGTATGAAGTCAAAATCCAGTTGTACACAGTGCCGGGACAGGTCAAATATAATGCGACCAGAAAGCTGGTGTTAAAGGGAGTTGACGGGATCGTATTTGTTGCGGATGCCATGAAAGAGCAGCGAGAAAGTAATATACATTCCTTAAATCAGCTCCACGAGAACCTGAAGTCGTACAATCTGAATCTTTTTAAGATACCGTTTGTGATGCAGTACAACAAAATGGACCTGAAAAATTCTGATATCCCTGTTCTTCCCGTGGAAATACTGCAAAAGGACTTAAACAGCCGCTTAAGGGCGCCTGCGTTTGAGGCAAGCGCTTTAAACGGCGGCAATGTGGCTGTAACGCTTAAAAAGATTATTTCCGTAACAATGGCTTCCATTCAAAAAGAATTGTTGTAGGGAGGTAAACGTTTGGATTCCTGGGAAGATAACATTAGCTATGTTGACGTGACCGAACTTTTCGTCACAGGGGATACTCCTGCCGGTGGTTCGAATGTAAAAAGCACGATTGGAAAAATTGATTCACCCATCAAGGATCTCAAGATTGTCGTCCTCTCGCTTGACTGGGAGATAACAGACAAGACAATGCAGAATTTTGCAGAGGAAATAGACAGGCTGGAAGAGATATGGACCGCCGATAAAATCCTTATAGCGTTTTTAAAGATCCTACGGGCATTGGGCCAGTATATTGCAAAGAAAAAGGCAAGGGCTCACCCGAATTCCGTAAAGCTTCTTTATTCTGTGTACAACGCTCTGGAAAAGGTCGTTCTCACTGGGGACATGCCAGGGTCTCAGAAAAAAGAAATAGTGGCCCATGAACTCAGAAAGTACACAAAACTTAAAAAGCAGTTTGATATTGCAACCTCTTCCGCCGACAAGCCCGGAAAGGTTGAGAAAAGCGAAATCGTTACCAGGGATCAAGAGGTTGCTGCGCCTGAGGTGGAGATGGCGCCTGCTGTACAGCCTCAGCCTTTGCCTGGGCAGGTTCCTGAACCTGATAAAGAACCGGTTTCAGAGGCGATTCCAGCGGTAGAGGGAGATAAGATGCCCGCTGCTCTTGACGTTGAAGAGATGGATGAGCAGATGGAAACGGAAGTAGTTGGGCTTGATATACCTCCTGTCGGCAAGGCTTCCGGTCCCATGGAGGAGGAGATGTGCGAAGCGCAGCCCTTTTCATCTGCTGATGAGTTGCAGGCCAAGACGCATCTCGGCCTGCTTGATCAAAAAGGTAGTGAGGCTGAGCCTTCTTCACAGGTAAAAGAAATTATTCCGGAACTTTCCAAAAAAATATCTTTTGCGGAAATTGACAACCGGCTGGACGAGTTCTTTGATGAAGAGCCGGCTGAGGAAGTACGGCAGGAAGCAGCGGCTCCGCCGCTTCTTGAGGTTCCGGTAGTAGAACTCCAGGTCGAGGATCTCCTGGTTGATGAGGTTAAAGTCCCTGCATCCGAGGCAGGCAAAAAAGTTACACCCGAAGATGAAGCCGAATTGAAACTGGAACTGATGGAAGAGGAGAAGCCTGCGGCCGTTGCGGTTGCGGAAGAGGAGGTTAGCGTAGAAGACGCTGTAGTACCGCTTGCAACGGTTTCTGAAAAAGCAGGGGAAGCGGCTGTTGAGAGCCTTGAAGTCGACAGTCGTCTCGACGATCTGTTTGGTGAAGGTGACGAAATACCGGGTCCTGATAAACCGGAGGAACAGGCGGTTTCTATTCCTTTGGAGGACAAAACTGTAGAGCCGGTTGAGAAAACACGACAGGAAGCAGTGGCTCCGCCGCCTCTTGAGGTTCCGGGAGTAGAATTCCAGGTCGAGGATCTCCTGGTTGATGAGGTCAAAGTCC
>JAIWHJ010000024.1:0-10685 GCA_048629695.1 Promethearchaeota archaeon | reverse complement strand
GTTACCAAGTAGTGGTGACTTTGGCAAGTCTTAGACCCAGCCAGATGGAGGCGAAGGGTGTAGCGGTATTACAACGGGGTATCGGTGACGGTGCCTCGGAAGGCAGTAGCTCTGCTGAGGCAGACTAACACAAAAGCGCGGGGTGACGAACAGAAATCGAGTCAGGCGTGGAGGACTCACCCCGATGAAGGCCTGAACGGTGCTCAGCCGAATGGTTTGGGTAAATGGTCATGGCTGTCAAAGAGCATGTTCTTATCGGCATCATGCAGTCCCGCCGCTGGCGGGAAAATGCTGGTAGCGTTGCGTTCCCCAAGGCCAGGCAGACCAGATGTTCATTTGTGTCTGTTTTGACCAGCCGAACCGCCGGTTACGTGATCCGTACGTCCCGTGGTGGGAGGGTCGCTCAGCGATGGGTAGTTCCTATCCCGATATGTGAAAGATGATCTTCGCAACTTAAAAATTGCGTCTTTTCGTATTATCAACAAGATAGTATCCTTTCCCTGTTAAAATACTATTATAAATTGCATTAAGGGCTATATCCTCAATAGGCGATTCCATACGGCTCTTCACTCGTTTGCGGATCATATCAGCACCTCCGAATGCATTTAAAACATCTTCACTAACATGAGAATACTCACCCTTAATAGAATCCTGGCCGCCACGGCCGATGGCCTTTGCAAAACTGTCTAAATCTTCATCTTTGCTTATCAAATATTCCACAACATCTTCAGTCTTCACGGAATCAACGCTACGCAGCATAGATAAAACGTGCGTCGTATCGCTAATATCAAAAAAGGCATTCTGTTGAACTTTTTTTACTACAGAATCTATCCATTCGTTCTTAAGTTCCTCTAATTGCGTGTCATTAACCCACCGCAATTCTTTTTTGATTTGATCCTTTTCATCATAAAATCCATGTTGGCGAAGACAATAATTTAATCCGAATGCGGCTAATGAGATGAATTCTGGCTTTTTTGAGAGATCAAGTAAAATATTAGAGCGATCAATTGGGGAAACTTTTTCTAAGGTAATCTCTGTAATCCACCAAAGCTGTCGGACAGGGCCGGACTTTAACACATCTCCTGGTTTTTCTTGTAGAACCTTAACTGGATGGGAAGAAGCTATTTCAGCGATACTCGATATGAAATGAAATGGTTCGGAAGGTTCATTGTATTTTATAATTCTAAGCAACAATTCAATAAACCTTTCTACTGTATCACTGTTTAATAGATCTTTAATAACTTTGTCTCTCGCATCTTGATTTTTTATGAATTCAGAAATTACATTTGATGATATTTCCCCAGATGACAATCCAAACGTAAGAGCAAAACGAAGCCTGTCGGGTGAAGCAATTTGTCCCTTTGCGTAGTGATAGTCGAAATCCTGTGAACCACCAAATCCTGAATTCAATAAAGGGAAAAGCTTTTCTAATAACTCTTTGACATATATACGATCTTCTTTAGGAACTGTCTCTATAATATTTTTTCGATCATTTTCATACTTTTTTAATATATGTTCTGGATTATCGATGCTGAATTCGTATTCTGGCTCTTGCGCATTATATGCCCAAGGGCTTGAGCGAATATGCTCATAAACATATGGAGCTTTTATGGCAAGAACTTCTAAAGCAAATATGTCAGAAAAACAAACATTTCCCCTTACTGATGGTTCAACGAAACGCAGTCTATTAAAAACTCGCTTTAGTTCCCTCGGTGTCCTAATTAATGGTTTTACAGATAGGTTATAAATCTCAGATAATCTACTTTGATCCCCTTCAAAAAAGGAAGTAAGCTCAATCGACGCTAAATTTTGTAACTCCGAAACTGCTAATTCATGCAAATCCTTTTCGTTTATTAATGGTAAATGGAGGCGTACTTGTATTATTTTATCGAGATAGGAGCCTGCATCTTCAATTCCATGCAATTTAAGTGAGCTTTCAATATAACGCCTTTCAAAGGCCAAAACGAATGAAGTCTGTGGAAAGTCAGTAATTGCCTTCACTGTCCTTATCATTTGAAAAGCTTCATTAGGAGGTAGCCTATCTAAGTCATCAATAAATACAAGGATCGGCTTTTTAATTCTATTTAAAGCCACTACAACGGCATCACGCTGTTGGTTTATGTTTAAATTCTTTAGTTCAGCAATTTTTTCTGTTGCTGACCCAGCGCCGTTTAGAACCTTTTCAACTATACTTGCCCAAGGTTCTGCGCCAGGAATCCATTTCAACACATTAAACACTTTGGAATATGCGAGTAATCGTTTTGCTGCTTCTTGAGCCTGTTTCCCTTTGCTGCTTAACCCAACTGCAGAACCAAACTGTACAAGAAATTCCTGTACTAGATTCTCGGCATTTCCCACCATCCAAGGGTTAAAATTAAAAACAATAGGACAGTTGGTGCCTTTTAATGTGTTGTAGTACTGATTGATAAGGTTAATTACTGATGTCTTGCCATATCCCCATGGCCCCTCTAATGAAACAACCAGAGGACTGGAGGCCGCTTTTAGTTTTAAAGCTTCTCCTATTCTTTCAGCAAATTGGGTGCGATTTAATTTGTCAGGATTCTCTTTTGAGCCGGTAATCGGGGAATCGGTATGGAAAATGCTCATAAATCACCAATTATATATTTAATCACATAACCGCTCAACTTAACCGGCTACCAGACCCAGAGCGATCGATAGTGAGCGGCGGGTTTGGCGGTACGTGTTGAAGCTGTTGTCAGGTAAATTTGGCCTCATAATTGAATTCGCTCTGGGAAAAATGGCATCCTTTTTCCAAGCTTGACTCTCGCCAACGTTACCTTCGCCTCAGCAGTCCTATTAATGCGGCCAGAACCGCGCCGATTGCACCGATAATCGCGGCGATGATCCCTGGATGGAGACCGTCATTACTGTTTTGATCTTGCTGCTGGCATTCCGAGAGCTGATGCTCCAGTGTCCTGAGTTCCTCATTCAACTCCATCTGTTCCCGCTCAATATCCTCGATGCGTGCCTCGGTCTCATGCTTTTGAGCAGTGCCGGGAGTTTGGTGGAGCTCTTCACGCAGCACCCTCTTTTCGCCTTCCAGTTCTTCGAATCGCCCGCGGTTTTCGTGGATCCGTTCCTTTAGGTCTTCGCACGCGGCCATAGCCCGCGTCGCCAGCCACGCAGACAATCCAGCAACAACACAAATGAGTATAAAAACACGTCGGAGTTTCATTGATCCATCCCGATAGCGATTCTCAAAGTTGACTTGCCCTACTTTTTCCCAAGTCATTTACCCAATAAGTTGTTAAATGGTTTTCTGTATAAGTCCTTTATAAATTGCATGATGACAAAAAAAAATCAATGAAAGTTGCAACAAAACTTCAAAAATCATTCTCCGAGCTGTGTAATATAAAAAAAGTAATGATATGCAGCTATTGGATAATAACGAGAAGGAGACGTTTATGGGTTCATTTCCGCAAGTCGATCCGAGATACGGTAAAGTTTTGGCGTCAAGGCAGGTTCCACGCGAGGAATGGAATGAACATCAAAAGTGGGTGAGGTATTTTCAGTATTTATTTCAGCAAGTTAGTTTTCTTGCCGTGCATTTTCGCAGCAATCCGGGCGATACCCTTAATCCGCGATGAATCTTAATTGTAATAACTCAAAAGAATATCAGCGATTATCGCCATAAAGGACAACGCAAAGATAAACAGGTAGTTCAAGTGCTCGCGTGATTTTCTGAGCGAGGAAAGCAGATAGACGACTACTTCTATTTCCTCCTTTGAAAGCCGAGTCTGCTGCTTGAGTTTGGGAATGAGTTCATATTGCTCGATGGCTTTTTTACGTTTTTGTGAAATTGCATATCGGTAGAGAAAAAACAGGATATAGCCGATGGTTCCCATATACCAGACCGGCCTGAAGAGCTGTTCCTGCGTATGCGCAAAAACGATAAGCATCCTGAAGGCAAAGGCGGAGAGCAGTCCTATCGCAAAAAAAAGGTTGATTGTGTAAATTGGTAAGGTGTGCGGCGTAGCGTTTTGTTTCATGTCCGTTACCTGCAAAAAAAATTATCAATCCTTCAAGCTATAGTAATCCGGCGGGCAAAGCCCGTATTTTTTTATCCGGTAACCGATCTGCCGCTGGGTAAGCCCCAACTCGCGGGCCGCCCGGGCCTGAACCCAGCCGTGCCGCTTCAAAGCCGCTTTGACCTCTTTACGTTCGATTTCCCACAAGGACTTTAATTGTTCTGCAGGCCGCGGTGACGGCACAGCATCTTCGTCCGGCTTGCCGTTGTATCTAAGGGCAGGTTCCGCTTCAGATTCAAGCAGCATATAGGAAGGCAGATCGTCCATTTTCACCGGGTCGCGGTCCGCCATGATCACCAGTCGCTCGATCAGGTTCTGCAACTCACGCACATTACCAGGCCAATTATAGTTCATCAGGAACTCCATGACCGGCTTTAAGATACGTACCTGCCGCTTGTTGACCTTGTTGCTTTCTCTTAGGAAATGATCAAATAGAAGCGGAATATCTTCCCGTCTTTCCCGCAACGGGGGCAGGACGATGGGCACTACGTTAAGCCGGTAATAAAGATCTTCCCGAAATCTTTTTTCCATTACCGCCACCTCTAACTTAATATTGGTCGCGGCAATGATCCGGACATCAACGGAGATGGTTTTTGTGCCGCCAAGCCGTTCAAACTGCCGTTCCTGAAGCACCCGCAGCAATTTGGCCTGCAGCGACAGGGGCAACTCACCAATTTCATCCAAAAACAGGGTGCCTCCGTCCGCAAGCTCGAACCGGCCTTTTTTACTGGCAATGGCGCCGGTAAAAGCGCCTTTCTCATGGCCTATCAGTTCGCTCTCCAGCAAATTGTCGGGCAGGGCCGCACAGTTGACCTTTATAAAGGATTTGTTCTGCCTCGAACTTGCCTGATGTATGGCCCTGGCCACCAGTTCCTTGCCGGTTCCTGATTCACCCAGCAGGAGGGCGGTGGCCCGGCTGGGAGCCACTTTTTCAATATAACGAAACAGCTCCTGCATGATTTTGCTCTGACCGATGATGTTGTGATGGCTGTATCGGTTGCGCAGCTCGGCTTTTAAAGATATATTTTCTTCTATCAGCAACTTTTCCTTATTAACAATCGCTTCATGAAGATTCAAAAACTGGGCGATCAGCATGGCGACCACGGTCAGAAAACGGATATCCTCTTCCGAGGAAATTTCCACTCCAAAAAGCCGGTCCACGGTTAAAACACCCACAGGCTTTTCCATCAGAATCACCGGCACTCCGATGAATGATATCTCACCCTTGGGAAGATGTTTACGCGCTCCGGTCCGGTTGAGAAACAGTGGGTCCCGGTGAATGTCCGGCACCACAAACGGACGGCATGTCCTGAAAATTTTACCTATCACTCCTTCGTCAAGCCTGTAGACGCCCCGTTTGACCTCTTTCTCGGTCAGCCCGTAAGATGCTTTGATGGTCAGGCGGATGCCGGTTTCATCCAGCAGCACCAAGGTGGCGCGTTCCATGCGCAATATGTGGTGGAGAATCCGCAAAATCTCGGCCAGGGCCTTGTCAAGATCGAGAGCCGAGCCGATCAACCGCGCTATTTCATACAATGCCCGCACTTCCAGGTGTTCAGTGCCCGGCTTGGAAGAATGTGTGGTCAGCAATTTATTCCTCTATTTTTCAATATTGTTCTCTTTGATATACAGTGCCTGAACGAAAACTGGAAAATTACGTTAATTCAACATCACAAGTTTAAGTTATCAGTTATCAGTTGTCAGTTATCAGCACAAAAAACAGGAAGTTAAAAAGCTGACTCAACTTTCTGACTTGACTTAACATACTGACAACGGGTGCAATACAAAAAAGTGACACCATTCAGATAATGTCGAAGGTCGTAGGGGCAGACACAGGGGTCTGCCCCTACATCATCATTCAATTGGCGATTATCGGCGCCGAAATGGACTTTTTGTTCTGTGTAGCTTTTTTGTATTGCACCCACTGACAACTGAAAACTGACAAATGAAGATTGCCATAATAGGTCCGGGCGCGCTTGGTTGTCTGATGGCGGCGTCTCTTGCAGAAGCCGGCAATGAAGTGTGGCTTTTAGATCATGATGTCATAAGGGCGTCAAGACTTTCAGGCCGGGGTCTGATCCTGGAGAAAGGCGGCGAACGGCGCATCATTAATGTAAAGGCATCTGCCGAGGCTTCAGAGATCGGCCCTGTTGAAACGACTCTATTGTGCGTCAAATCGCATGACGTTGCATCGGCTCTGAAAAGATCAATTCCTGTCTTGACTTCAGACACTCTTTTGATTGCCTTTCAGAACGGCATTCTCCACCTGGACGTACTAAAAAATGAGCTTGGACCCGCCAACCCGGCCATTGGCGTCACTTCCCTTGGGTCGACTCTGATCGGACCGGGACATGTCCGGCACGGAGGCAGCGGGATCACCCGGATCGGTTTTCTCGAATCCGCCTCCAATTCGCTTTACCGTTCAGCAAGGGTATTGACGGATGCAGGCATTGAAACAAGGCCTGTGGATAATATCCTTGAGCATGTATGGACCAAACTGCTTATAAATGTCGGGATAAATGGACTTACAGCCATTCTGGACTGCCCGAACGGCGCGCTCCTTGATTCCAGGTCAGTCACTGAGCGCATGGCCGGAGCGGTAAGGGAGGCTTTTGCTGTTGCAGAGGCCAAGGGGATTCGAGTTACGGGAGATCCTTTGGCAATGACTAAAAAAGTCTGTAAGTCCACGGCAGGGAATATCTCTTCAATGCTTCAGGATGTGAGGAAGAAGCGGTTGACCGAGATTGATGCGATTAACGGTGCAATAGTTGAGCAAGGCGCCCGCCTCGGCATCCCGACGCCCATCAATCGGGAACTGGTCCGGGAGATAAAGGAAATCGAGAAGAGATATGTATCCGTTTAAAAAGCGATACTTTTAAAATTTATTGCATACTTTTAAAAAAATTTCTAAAATAAGGGATAATGCGAAATAATTTCCCATCCCTTAATCATCAGGAGACAAAATGGCAGGTTATCTTTTTACATCGGAATCAGTGTCGGAAGGACATCCGGACAAGGTCGCGGATCAGATTTCTGATGCAATCCTGGACTCTATTCTTGAACAGGATACAAAAGCACGGGTCGCATGCGAGACCCTTGTCACCACGGGAATGGCCCTTATTGCCGGTGAAATCACTACCACGGCGTGGGTTGATATGCCCCATATCGTGCGCGATACCATCCGGGAAATCGGTTACAATTCATCGGAAATGGGTTTTGATTCCGAGTCATGCGCGGTTCTGACCAGCATTGACAAGCAGTCACCGGATATTGCCCAGGGCGTTAATGAGGGTTCCGGCCTTGACTTTGAACAAGGGGCCGGCGACCAGGGGCTTATGTTCGGTTTCGCATGTTGTGACACAAAGGTGCTCATGCCTATGCCGATCACCTATGCCCATAGACTGATGAAGAGACAGGCCGAGGTTCGTAAATCAGGCAGGCTCCCATGGCTGAGGCCTGATGCAAAAAGCCAGGTCACGATTGAATACGGGAACAGGATGCCAAAGCGTGTGGAGGCGATTGTCATCTCCACACAGCACGACTCCCATGTAGATTACCAGGATCTCAAGGAAGGGGTCATGGAGGAGATCATCAAGCCCATTATTCCGGAAAATATGGTTGACAAAGACACTAAATATTTCATCAATCCGACCGGTCGGTTCGTGATCGGCGGCCCTGTGGGAGACTGCGGGGTAACGGGCCGCAAAATTATCGTAGACACATACGGCGGCATGGGTTCACATGGTGGCGGCGCATTTTCGGGCAAGGACCCGTCCAAGGTGGATCGCTCATCTTCCTACATGGGCCGTTATATTGCCAAAAACCTTGTGGCAGCGGGAATTGCCGCTTCAATTGAGGTCCAGATCGCATATGCCATTGGAATTTCCCGTCCGGTTTCAATCAACATAAATACATTCGGCACCGGCAAGATCAGCCCGGAAGAGATCAAAAAGCTGGTTGAGGAGCATTTTGATCTCAGACCAAAGGCCATTATTGAACATCTTGACCTCTTGCGGCCGATTTACAAAAAAACCGCGGCATACGGCCATTTTGGCCGTGAACGGTCTGAATTTACATGGGAAAAAACCGACAAGGCTGAGTTGTTAAAGGATGCGGCAGGCCTGAAATAATTATTCGGTAAAGGTATATGAAACAATGAACAATAAAAACGATTACAAAGTTACGGACATTAATCTTGCCGAATGGGGCAGGAAAGAGATCAATATTGCAGAGACCGAAATGCCGGGACTCATGGCGATTCGTGCGGAATACGCCGGACAGAAGCCCCTGAAAGGCGCACGGGTCGGAGGATGCATACATATGACCATTCAGACCGCGGTACTTATGGAGACCCTGGTTGAATTAGGGGCTGAAGTCCGCTGGTCGTCATGCAATATTTTTTCAACCCAGGACCATGCTGCCGCGGCAATGGCGGTTGCCGGAATCCCGGTCTTTGCATGGAAGGGTGAAACTGAAGAAGAATTCTGGTGGTGCATCGACCAGACGATCTTCGGTCCTGACAACTGGCGTCCCAATATGCTCCTTGACGACGGCGGAGATATTACCCTTGTCATGCACGAGAAGCACCCGGATCTTATGAAGGATGTCAGGGGAATCACTGAAGAGACGACCACAGGCGTCTTGAGGCTCAACGAAAGGATGCGTGAAGGCACCCTGCTGGCCCCTGTATTTAATGTGAATGATTCCGTGACAAAGTCAAAATTCGACAACCTGTATGGGTGCCGGGAATCCTTGATCGACGGCATCAAGCGCGGCACGGATGTAATGATAGCAGGCAAAATCGCTGTTGTCTGCGGTTACGGGGATGTCGGCAAAGGATGCGCCCAGGCGCTCAAGGGAATGGGAGCGAGTGTCTGGATTACGGAAATCGATCCGATATGCGCCCTTCAGGCTGCAATGGAAGGCTACAAGGTCGTGACCCTGGATGAGGCTGCCCCGCTTGGCGACATTTTTGTAACAGCCACGGGCAATCTCCGGGTAATCGCGCGTGGGCACATGGACAGGATGAAGGACCAGGCTATTGTGTGCAACATAGGCCATTTTGACAGTGAAATCGATATTGCCTCCATCAGGGATCTCGAATGGGAGAACATCAAACCCCAGGTGGATCACGTGATTTTCCCGGACGGAAAGCGCATTATCATTCTGGCTGAGGGACGGCTTGTAAACCTGGGCTGTGCCACGGGCCACTCCAGTTTTGTTATGAGCAGTTCATTTACAAACCAGGTGATCGCTCAGATCGAACTGTGGCAGAATCCTGAAAAATACGAAAAAAAGGTATATTTTCTGCCAAAGATCCTGGATGAAAAGGTGGCCCGTCTTCATCTTAAAAAAGTCAGGGCAAAGATCACAAAACTGACCAAAGAACAGGCCAAGTATATCGGTGTGCCGGAAGAAGGTCCGTTCAAACCCGATTATTATCGCTATTAAAAAAATGGGCCGGTGTCATTGTCGATTGTAACCGATTACGGAGTAGCAAAAGTCCTGCCGGATCGCAACCTTTTTCCCTGTAAACGTTCACAGCTACAGTAGCTGTGAACGTTTACAGTCATTCATCACTCCTCCATAACCATGCTGTCTGACGGCATGACGTCTGCTTCTTGAAATGCATCCTTGTCCAGGAACACCCCGTTTTTTGTGTGAGATTTTAATTTTTGGTCGTTCTGAATGATGAGATATCCGCGGCCTGAGAATTCTCCGTTTATAAATTCACCTGAATATTTGTATCCCCACGGGAACTCAAGAGTCCCTTTTCCATGCGGCATATAATCTTTGTACTCGCCCTTGTAAGTTCTGCCGTCAGGAAATGTCAGGGTTCCATGATTTGTGAATTGACCATTTTCAAACAGGCCTGAATACTCGTTTTTATCCGGAAAAAGCATAACGCCCTCGCCATTTATACAGTCGCCCTCGATACATTCGGTCTTAACCGCGCACCCTGAAAATATACAGGCAATAAATATCAGAACAGATATAAAAATTGGTTTCATTTTAAAATTCTCCTGGTCTAAAAAAAGGCAGAGCCTTAAGATAGCATTCCCAGGCGGAGCCTGGGAACGAGGGCTGAAAAAAATGGATGCGATATTGACCGTGATTTGGAGGGAGGTTTCTCGTTCCCAGGCTCCGCCTGGGAATGCATACCCAAAGGCTCTGCCTTTTTTTAAACAAGCGGTTTTACTGCCACCAATCTTTTTAACCCGATATAGTCACGGCCATTGGAATCTTAAATGTCGCAAAATAATTATAAGACTCAATCTGAAAAATACGAATTCATCTCTGGTCAACATGGTGGTTACTATCGGCATAATTTTATAGATCATGCCTATCTTTATAATCTTTATTTCCCGCCCGAGGCTGTTTTTACAAATTTTAAAGATCAAATTCACGACATTGTTCTGAATTATCCGATGGCACAGGATGCTCTTGCCGGGCTTATCGGCAAACTAATTGACCAACCTGGTGAAAGAATTGTTGTGGGCAACGGAGCGGCAGAACTTATAAAAATAGTATCCGGTCACGTATCAGGCAAGTTAATCATTCCTGTTCCTTCTTTTAATGAATATGCAAATGCCGCGCCTTTGGGCCAGGTAATTGAATTTCCGCTTGAGTTCCCAT
>JAIWHJ010000023.1:0-10713 GCA_048629695.1 Promethearchaeota archaeon | reverse complement strand
ACAAGTACTTACCGCTTGCATCCGTGATGTCTGTCATCGATACCAAATTACCAGCCTCATCCGTCCCGGTAAGGTTCACGCTTACACCCTGGATGCCCGGCTCGCCGGCATCCTGAATCCCGTCGCGATCCAGATCGTGCCAGACCAAATCACCTATGCTGCCGTTGCAAGTTACAGCAACGATATTCCCCTTTGCACCACCGTTGAATTTATTTGTAAAAAGACCGGTAAAGTTGGAAGATTCACTGAAATTGACAATTCCGATATCGCAGCCCTCAAAGAGAAATGCCAGCTCACCGCCTGTCAGAGTGATCCTGAAGTCAAATTTGTCTGTTGAGGTATTGGAATTATAAAATCCGAACTCCTTAACCTCTCCGGTCAACAAAACGCCGGATTTGACACCATCTGCTCCAAGATCGACTTCTCCGACAAGAACAAAATCGTTTCCGGGTACTCCGCCCGCCAAAACGCCGGTGTCACCAACCTCCACGTTGATGGTCAGCGACCCGCCCGATTCAAACTCAATTGATGAACCAGCGGCTGACAGGTAAATTTTAACCGGCGAGGCCTGGACATTGAACAAGTCGCTACCTGCGTTATAGTGAGTTGTTCCCGTGCTGTTATACGAAATCTGTGGAAGTTCAGGATTGTTGTTAAGTAGTGCTGCGGATGATATACTGGATAAACAAAATATCGCCAGCAGAACGGCAATAAGTGAATAACCTCTTTTTCGCATATAAAACCTCCTTATTAGTTCACCTATATCATTACAGTGATCCAACCTTTAATTTTTGGATCAGTTTTCAATCCAAACAAAAACGGCAGGATTTCAGCACCCTGCCGTCTTGTCTGATCAAAGGCACTTATTTCTTTATCTTCCGACTGAACCCGGCAAGCCCGATCATACCGGATCCCAGAAGGAGCATGGTGGCAGGTTCCGGAACCGGTGTGCCTGTGTCGGAAACAGCGGTTAATATTACACCCCAATTTGAATCAAAAGAACCTGTAAAGCCAGTACCATGTAAGAGTACTCCGCCGGTCGAGCCGGTTCCGCCATACAAGTCGGCAGCATCACCGCCAGTCACATTGAAAAGAAATTCAAACGGGTCATTTGCGCCTCCATACCCAAAGGCTGTAAGATCTCCGGTAAGCAGCGTCCCGCTGTAGCTAAGAGCTGACACTGTGCCGCTAATGATCAGGGTACCAGACCCCAAAGAACCTGAACCATCTATGAATGCAGTGAGGTCGAAATACCCACCGGTAATACTTTCCGGACTACCAACCCCGTCATCATCCAATTTTGAAGCCTCTCCATTCGCTGTAAACTTATCTATACCAGCATCATAGTTCACACTAATCCCATCTGAAAAAATATCAGGATAGGGATTCATCGTAAGATTCAACGGTGTCGCGCCCGCAGGCGCAACAGCCAGGGGTCCGAATAAAAATACTGCTAAAATGATTGAAATCTTGAAAAAATCTTTAAACTTGTTCATCATAACACCTCCTAAAAATTTAGCGCACCTTCTATGCGGAAATAAGTGCCTAAAGTTAAGTAATGCGCCTCTGGCGCTGCTAATTTTAACTTTTACAAAATTAATTAAAATTGTTTTCATTTCGCTGATCAGCAACTATTTTATAAGCATAAGCAATAACCTTGCCAAACCGCTATATTTTTTTTAGTGCTGTAATTACAAAGCGTTATCGTTATTGCTCCCTCTGGACAGACCAGAAAATGTGAAATGAATTACACAATTTCCATTAATTGTGAAAACACTTCACAATTAACTAAAAATTTCGAGCTGTGCGGTTAGGATTGAGGTTTAAATAAATTTCCTATTTGGGAATATACTGCCTGTAGGAGGGGTTTTAACCCCGACCATATATGAGTAAATTTACATTTGTTAGTGATCCGCATCAATAGATCGCGGTTAAAACCGCTCCTACATTATTTCTGATTATAACAGATTTTGGAGAGATGACGATTGTCAGCTAATGGCTAACCGCAGAGGTTGAAAAATTTAGGCCAGGAGAAACAAATAAATTGGGTTATAGGTAAGGCAGTAAGACGAAAGTTCATCCATTTGGAGGAATATAGGCTGGAAGATAAAGAACTACAAAAGGAGTAAAAAATGAATAAAAATCAGGAGAGTCAATCCGCCTTTAAACTGTGGAAAAAGTTGGGTTTCTTAATGATCATTTTCGGGTATAGTTTGTTGGAGGGGGAGAGCCTTCTTTTTAAAAAGATCCTCCGTTTTTTTAGTTTTTTCTATGGCTTTCCGGTTACTCTGGTTTTGCCTGGCGTCGAAGATCGTGGGAGTGATCAATATGATGAGTTCGGACTTTTCCATGCCTCGAAATGTCCGTCCGAAAAGCAAGCCTAAACCTGGGATACTGCCCAGGCAGGGAATGCTGTTGCTCGTTTTTGTTTTTGCATCCTGGATCAAGCCTCCAATAAAAACAGTCTCCCCGTTTTTGGCAAGCAGCCATGTGGAAACTTCAGTAGTGCTAACAACGGGAATTCCTCCTTCCTCAAGCCTGGCTCCAGTGATGCTTGGTTGCACTTTGAGCAATATATTGCCGTCATCATTAATATAGGGAGTTATTTTTAATATAGTACCTGTATCTATGAATTCTATACTATTGTAGATGATGCCATCAATAACCTTGGAGACTATGTACCCCTGCTCTCCACCAACCTGCACACTGGCTTCTTCGTTGTGAATGGCCAGTATCTTGGGCGTAGAAAGTGTGTTGATCCTGGTTTTGGCTTGCAGGGCATCTATGGCGGCCGTAAACTGATGCCTGGATCCTGCAGCAGTTATGATGTTTGCAAAAATACCGGCTCCGGCAGCAGACACAGGAGAAACTCCCTCCGCAGTAGCAGCCGCTGCAGAGCTAAAACCCCCTGTTCCGATTCTTGCGTCGCCAAGTATCTGCCCCCAGTTAACGCCCATGGACATATCATCGGTCAGGGTCACTTCCAGAATTTTAGCCTCGATCAGCACCTGTTTGGGCACAGTGTCCCAGAAACTAATGATGGTCTTGATCTTCTTGATGTTTTCCGGGGTGTCTTCCACTATAACGGTTTTGGAAGGCTCATGAATCTTGATCATTCGTATACCCGGGATGTCTTCCAGAATTTCCTGGACACTATCAATGCCGGCGTATTTGAGCTTGAATATCCGGATCTGAAGATTTTCAGCCTGCGGATCAGCGGCCTCCCTGGGCTTATAAATATAATACACATCATCGTGTTTACGATAACTGAATCCGCCTGCCAGGGTGATTGCATTCAGGGCTTTGTCCGGAGTCACCTGATGAAGATGCACAGAGACATTGCCGGATACGTCCTGTGCTATTACGATGTTTATCTCCTGCTTGATGGCAAAGGCCGAAAGGATCTCACGGATATCGCTCTGATAAAAATTAAAATCAAGCAACTCCTCAACCGGTAATTGACCAGCGGAAAAGTCTGTGTGACGTCTCTGTCTTGTTTCTTCCGGAATGACCGGAGGAGAAGAAACTTTACCAAAGACGGTAGTGTTCATTCCAACCTGTACCACCATGAGCACAATCAAAGCACAAGCTGCTTTTTTAATAAGTAGAGTCATGAGCATCCTTTATTTTTTCCCATTGTTCAACACCTCCAGGACCTTTTGATGATTGCCTGAAGTTAAAAACACCCTGTTTACGGCAATTTTGACCACTTTATAATTAGCGATAACGTCACCCACACGAACGAATTGATCATTGATGATGGCAATGGGAATCCCGCCGCCGACAATCGTGCCTTTTAGTTTCAAGGACAAAACCGGCGTTGACGGTGTTTGCTTTGTGAATTGAATTTCAGCGGCTACCGGAGATTTCAAAGGCGCAAAGATATCTCTAATATAAATACTCAAGGGCTCATTTACCGGCAATGCATACATGGAGCTTTTTTGTGGTTTATTAATTTCAACCGAATCGATATTAAATTGAGCAGTTCCGGCCGCAGGCAGGGTGTGATCATCATCAGATATTGACTTATTGTGTATGAACCGGAAGTATCCCATAATCACCATGACCAGCAACAGCCCAATAACGATATAGATTTGTATTGGTTTGTTTTTCTTTTCCGGCATTAAATAATGTCCTTTAGCATTTTTTCCACTATTGTTCCTGAGCGCTCAAAAACACTGATCGTTAAATTAACAAGGCAGAGTTTGTCGCGGTCGGGTTTGGAGATAATCATTTTTTCCATCACCAGCAGACGGTTCATCGTCTCAAAATCGTAAAGCAGATGATAGATGTCGGCAAAGGCGCCTTTAAACATAAGACGGATCGGAATCCTGGTATAGCGCATCTCTTTCACTGTGGGTAGCGGATTAAGGCTGATCAGGACAATATTTCTTTCCTTTATCAAAGAATCAACTCGCCTCAGGAACTTTCCGATCTGCGCTGTTTCCGGAATGCGCTCATTTAAAGTTTCTAATTCTTTTCGTTTGGTATCCCAGGCGTTCTTAAATTCCTGGAGGCTCATTTCAGCAAGGTTCAGATCAGTTGATTTCCTGGAAAGTAGGTCATTTTCCTGTCTGTTACGTCTTTCCTGTTTGACTACACGCATTGTTACCCAATAGCCGCATATAAGTGAAACAAGGACTATGATGACAAGGCAGATTCTGTCCGATTTTTTCATACTCAGCATCATCAACGGTTTCCCCTTATATTGCACTCAATCTCAAATTGGATCACCTTTACTTTCTTAGCTTCATTCTGATCCGGTAGCGCTATTTCGTTTTCTCTTGCATATTTCAAAAAAATTGACGTGAACATGGGCTCACTCGAAAGCCGATCTATGAAATCCCCCAGTTTATTGTTGGAAAAAGAAAAACCGGTCAGCTTCATATTGGCATTGTCTTCTCTGTCCTTTCCGCTGTCTAAGGCAAATTGCGTAAGCCAGGTATATTCATTCATAAGGGTGGCCAACTTCAAGAGTACGATAGTATAAGGCTTATTCTTTGTTATTGCTTTAATAATACTCTGCTGCTGATCAAGTCTTTTCAATTTTTCTTGAATCTGATTGATTTTCTCGATTCTTGTGCCCAGCTTAATGTGCATCTCTTTCAGGCTCGTCATGGCACGGTTTTGAGCCAGAACGACATGCGTGTAATAATGATAAAATCCAAAGATCAGGGAGAGTGAAATGAGCATGCAGCCACTCCAGAAGCTAAGTCGCCGGAGTAAATGCCGGCGAGACAGGATATCCGGTGGAATTAAATTAATTTCTCTTAAAGCCATGGCACCCTTTTCATCGCCAGACCCAGAGCCAGAGTAAATGGAGCGCCTCCGGATATATCGGGTTGTATGGCGCTATCCGAAAAGGTCATTTTGTTCATGGGATCTATCAGTTTTGTCGGTATGTTGAGTTGCTTTTCAAGATATTTGTCGAAATGTCGGATTAAGCTTGCCTGACCGGATATATAGATGCTTTCAAAAACCACATTTTGCTCTTCGGATCTTACATAGGCGATAATTTTGTGAAACTCATGAATCAAATCTTCAATAAGAGGCGTGATGATCTGATAGATAGCCCGGAATATATTATCCGGCTCAATATCTTCAGTAAGATTTATGCTATTATCGCGGATTTGATGATCTTCATGGGCGAGTCCATACTTTCTGAGAAGAATTTCAGCTTTATTTTTATTGTTGGAAAGTTCAAGGTTTGCCATTAACTTTTTTACGAGAATTTCAATTCCCCATGGGATATAACGATATGCAAGAATGCATTCTTTGGTTACGATCGAAAGCAGGCTTTGTGTGTGACCGATATGGAACAAAAGAATCGGATTGTGAGTTGGATTGTAAAGATAATTATGCAGGCGTATCAATGAAGAAAGACCAAAATCGATTGCTTCTACGATTAGACCGGCCTTCTTCAGCATGAGGAGATATTGTTTTATATCATCCCTGCGGACCGCAATCACGGTTACTTTGTATTGATTGTCGCCATCGGATGACGGAGATACAATCGACGGATAATCTATAACGGCTTCTTCCACGGGAAATGGAAGGTATTCTTTTGACTCGCGAAGGATGACTTCTTCCGGAGTCTCTGATTTGTCCACTCGAAAACGCATGGGAAAGCTTACGATGTTTTGGTGGGGAATGTGAAGAACAACTCTTTTTCCGGCAAACTGTTTGTTTTTTACAATATTTTTTAACAAGGGCACCAGAACATCGCTTCTATCAGGCAAGTCGCCGGCCCCCCCATCAAGTTCTTGATGCATCAACCCACGGACAGCAAAACCCTGCCGGATTTGTTTAAGCTGGGCAGCGTGTATATGCTGAGCGCTGATGTCAATGCCTATAGGATATTTGAATTTTAAATTAAACATATCACCCAATCATCCCTATCCTTGAAATACCGCATGCGGTTTATTAAGCGCGGCTTCGGTAGCTGGCCCTCCATCTTCCGAAAAACCCCCCACGCCCGTTCCTGCTATGGTAGTAATGATCCCAGTTCCTACATCTATTTTTCGAACGCAGTGATTATCCGTATCGGCAATATAGATATTCCCGGATGTATCTACATACAGGCCTCGCGGCTTTCTGAGATCTGCATCTGTGGCAGGCCCGTTGTCTCCCGAATAAATGTCATTCCCAGTTCCTGCTATAGTGGTAATGATTCCTTCGCTATCTACCTTTCGAATGCGGTGATTATCCGTATCGGCAATATAGATGTTTCCGGATGTATCCATATATATAGCATGCGGTTTATTAAGTTTGGCATTGATGGCCGGACCATCGTCTCCTGAATAACCTCCCGCGCCCCCCGTTCCGGCAATGGTGGTAATGATCCCCGTTCCTACATCTATTTTGCGAATGCAGTGATTATCCGTATCGGCAATATAGATATTCCCGGAGGTATCTACATACAGGCCTCGCGGTTTCTTGAGTTCTGCATCTGTGGCCGGCACGCCGTCTCCCGAATAATCATCTTTCCCAGTTCCAGCTATGGTGGTAATGAGCCCTTCGGTATCTACCTTTCGAATGCGGTGATTATCCGTATCGGCAAGATATGTCACTTTATCATGTCTGAATACGTATAAAACATAACTTTGCTGAACAACGTTTTTTCCGACTGCACCGACTGTGGCGACCGTGGCAAAGGTGGTATTTGTGTGCCTGCGAACCTTGTAGCCGTATCGTCCATCTCCCAGCGTGTGCATGTAGTAGCTGTCCTCTGCAGCCGGGAAATCGGAATCATTGAGTAGTCGCCACATGGCGTGGTTGGCCGCGGATTCCGCCAGATAATGGGCCTGTATGCTGTCGCCCCGGGTTATGGTAGCCAACATCCCTGTGCCCGCCTTAAAAAGAAGGGTAAATGTCAGCGTAGATATAATAGCAAGCAGAACTAAAATGGCAACGTATGCCATACCGGCATCTTTTCTGCTGCCCCTGATGTGAGACTGTAACCTAAGGATCATTCTCAGAGCACCCGCTTGCCGGTTTTCTGGAGCGTGTTTCTGGGATACACATGTTCGGAAAACTCGACGACTTCCCCATCATCGCCCGTGAGCGTCAGCTCAATCAGGATCAGGATGATGATGTTCTCCGGGTCAGGGGCGTCGTAAATATATGTAACCTGGAAGGAGGTAACATGGGTTGACAGGTCAACCGATTCGCCCGTATATGGAAATCTTTCCCGGAGGGTGTTTGTGCTGCCGTCAAAGGAGTAGATGAGTGGGTTGAGATTATCCTCATTGTCCAGGCCATCTTCATCATCATCGCTTTTTTTTATTTCGTTATCAACCTGCCCGTCGCCGTCATCATCCATACCTGCAATGCCCGATACATTGTCGTCATTAGTATCCTTATAGAGATCTTCGTCGATGTTTCCGTCACCGTCGTTATCAATTCCGTCAAGCCTATCCTCGTTTACCATCCCATCTTCGTCATCATCGCCGTTATCAGGCTTTTCATCAATGACTCCGTTTCCATCATCGTCAATATTGAAGATCCCGCTATAACCGTCGTTATTCATGTCGTTTCCGGGATCTTCGTCAATTCTTGGAAACAAGGGGTCGTCAAAGTAATAATCATTATCGTCATTGAAAAACCCCGAGATGGCCAGGATATTCCTTGTGGGGGCATGATTATTGGGGATAAGGAGGTAGGTGCAACGTCTCACCCCGTCGGTCATGCGCTCCATAGCGAGCAGACCTTCATGATAAAGCATGGACCGGGCATATGCCACTCTGTAGGTATCAAGACAGGTGGAAAACAAAGGAGTGGCGACGACGGCAATGATGCCCATGATCGTAAAGCTGATAAGCAATTCAACCATGCTCAGTCCTTTTTCGCAGGGCAGTTTCATATTTTAGCCAACTTACATTTGTGATCAACTACGATGGTGGTAAGTGACCGGCCGAATACTGATACCTCAATCTGCTTTGCGTCCTGGCTTGAATCCCAGTCCAAATATACTGGCGTCACGGTCCATTCAATAGTATAATCTTTTCCTCTGACGTTAACGGTGGCTGACTCTGTGCCGAGGTCAAGTTCGTCATGGTCAAACGGCAAACCTATAAGCTTTTCCATCTGCCCGCGGAGATGGCTGTCAAGCAGCATACGGTCGGCCTGAGCTTCAAGGGACTGGAGTCCGGATATATACGGGGCTGAAATTCCGGCGGCTATAAGCCCAAGGAGAGCCACGGAAAGGATTGCTTCGACAAGTGTGAAGCCTGTACACGTTTTTAGCAGGTTTGCCACTTTATTGCTTTCCTGGCACATCATTAAAATTGAAAATTAGCAACGCCCCACAATCATCCAATCATCCAATCAACAATCCCTAATCGCTCAGGCTAACTTTCCCGGCCAGTGAATCCAGGGCAACGACGATCTGTCTGCCGCTCATAGCCAGCGTAACCGTGCCGCCATCCGAAGGGGCTCCCAGCGTATCAAATACAACAAAATTACCCGCGCCGAAAGCAGCAGCGGTAATATCAATGCCTTTGAATCGGCTTTCATCCGGCAGGCTGAAACTATAATCAACCCCCCGGTTCATGGGACGTTCCATGAGCGCAAAGTCTCCCCCTTCCACATCGTCCTCATCCAGTTCGCTTTCACTGCCCAGCAGGTCAATGCTGATCGAAAACTTTTCCACAACAATCGTGTTCAGGGCAGCGTCTATGGTTACCCTGGTACGAGAACCCGAAGTTGCGGCAGTCATTTGTGCAAACTCAAGCGCTGTGACAATCTCCTCGGCTGCTCCGGAGAGACGAACATCATTCAGCCCGGAATTTAGAACCGGAGCAGCAGCCATTACCATAATGCCCAGCATCAACACGACAATCAAAAGTTCTATAAGCGTTAAACCTGCGGCTGCCGGCTGCCGCAGGTTTAACCTGTTGTTCATAGCAGGCAAATCAGGAATGCAAAAACCCTGATCCCCGTTACTGCTGTTCACAGAACAAGATCGGTTGACGCATAACATTTAATAAGTAGCGTGGTCAGCGCTATCGTTTGCGATAAAAACACCTGTTTTTACATAGAACTTCCATGCATCTGTGGCTCCTGCATCTGCAGTCCTGGTAGTAACGTTGGTTATAGTGGTATCACAAGTGAGATTGACCTCTTCGGTAAAGGGGTTTGTCGGTAATGTTGCCGTCTTTATGTACGGTCCATAGATAGGTGCGGTCAAGGTCGCTTTATCGCCGGCAGCTTTGCCGGATGCCTCTGTATATGTTGTAAGCTGGGCATTAAATGCGGTTTGAGCTTCATCAACGGTTACTGCTGCGCCACTTCCGTCCGCCTTTATAGCTCCCGGATATGTCTGGTTGTGCTGATGATAGTAAAGTTCTATAGCGTTTCGCATGGTATTCAGGTTGGTCTGCATAGTTTTTAACTTCGCGTCTTCCGTTGAAACGGTGATTTGCGGAATGATGATCATAGCCAGAATTCCTAGTACTATAACCACAATCAACATCTCCATCAAGGTAAATCCGGACTGGTTTTTCAATCTTGTTTTCATGATTCAATTC
Organism: Promethearchaeota archaeon; assembly: GCA_048629695.1. Lineage (GTDB taxonomy): Bacteria > Desulfobacterota > Desulfobulbia > Desulfobulbales > DAOVYS01 > DAOVYS01. Next base: position 685 of record JAIWHJ010000023.1, on the reverse strand, counting down.
CCTCCTCCCAAAGTTGTTTAAAATAGTGACATCTTTCAAAACAGGTCAAAAGTAGTTGACATTTTTTCAACCCGACGATTACACAACAAATTACAAGCACAATAACTCAATGCTCCACCTGGTTCCCAGTCTCTGTAGTCCCTACAAAACAGTACAGGTAGTTTAAAAAAAGTTGCAGGGGCGGCTTTATTCCGCCCGATAGATCAATTCAGGCGGAATAAACTTGCCCCTGCAGAAACCTGCATGTAAGAACTTATTACAATCCAGGCACTTCGTAAGTAGCTGATTTTCTTAACCTGCGTTGTTTTGCAGGGACTATTCCAGTCTCTGCCTTGAAACCTTTTTAAATAGTGCCTGAACGAAAACTTCAGAATATGGTTTTTCAATTTTGTTTAGAGGTTTCCAACTCGTTGAGATTGTTTTCTTATTTTAACCTAAAACCTAAAACCTGAAACCGTGCCTGAACAGGGTTTTCGTTCAGGTACTAAATAGACAGAATTCATTAACTTCAGGCACTTTAATATACTTTAGCTCACTTTAGGCATTTATATCCGCACCGAAGGTGCGCTAATTTAACATCTGCGATAGCCTGAACAGCGGAAGAATTATGGACGAAACAATAACGGCCACTACCCCACCCAGGACAATCAAAGATATGGGTTCAATCAATGCGGAGAGGGTTTTG
>JAIWHJ010000022.1:0-10716 GCA_048629695.1 Promethearchaeota archaeon | reverse complement strand
CTGGCTGGAGTTAATCGGCCTGCCGTCCACCAGAATCAATACAGAACCTGATCCGCCGCCTCGGATGGAGATCTTTGTTCCCATAGAACCGCTACGCTGCCTCACATCCACACCCGGCATGGAAGCAAGGGCCTCTCCCACTTCAAGGAAATTTCGTTTCTTTATCTCCTCCTGATTCATGATAACTACATTCTGGGGATGGTTTTTCACATATTGGGGAATCCGTTCTGCCGTAACAGTGATAGGGGCCAGCCTTTGAACCTGGCCTTCAACCTTGGATGAATGATCTTCTGCCTGGAGCGGAGCCGATAAAAAAAATAGTAAACACCCTGTAAAAAAGGGGAATAATAAAATGTGACGGTTCATATTGTTCATTTGATTGTTCATATGCTCCCTGTAGATAAAAGTTTTGCTGCTATATCTTTTTTCTCCATCCGACGGCTAAAAGACCAATGAGGCCAATGACAATGGCTATTATTATCCATGATGAACCCGAAACGGTTACTTTTGTATCTTCCGGTTTTTCTTCAACCATCTCGTATCCTTCAATCTTTTCTTTATCCGGCTCCTTACCTTTAACTACTTTTTCCTCCTGACGAATCTCTTCGGTAACCTTAGCAAGTTTTTCCTGCAATACTTTTCTCTTTTCTTGCGCTTCTTCCTGACTCATTCCACTTGCCTTGGATAGAACTGCCTGAAATTGATTGACTAATTCAGGAGATAAAGCTCCTGGAAGAGAAATAATATTTACCACCATCTGATTTAGAGCAGGGTTGTCACAAACATGGCCACAACAAGTAAGACCTTTTTCAATAACACTCATCGTGTAATCTATAGCCAGTCTTTTTTTTATCTCCTCCGGGGCGTCCCAATATTTTTTACGAACAGCCTCAAGCATCCTGGCATTGATTGACTGCATTGCCCAGGTATTGTGTTCATCAAAGAATTCTTTAAGCTCAAGGTTATATTTATCCTCAACATAAACCTCGTAAACCTGTTCCCACTTGGTCTCATCAATGGCAAAAGGCGTAGTTACCTGCCAGCCCCACATAAATTCTACAAATCTGCTCATCTCTCTTGCCCCGGCATAATTCTCTTTCTTCATCGCTTCAATCCACTTGGGATTCAAATAACGGGCGCGCAGTTCTTCTCCAATAGTCCTCTCAATATCCTCAATATGAGCGGCATCAGGATTTTTCTGGTCAGAGATTAAAACATCGGGATATTCACCGCTTGCATGTTTTACAGCAAGGGAAAGTCCGCCCAAGTATTGAAAGACATCATCATTGTCCATTGTCATATAAAGATTACTTGACCTTGTGTGCATGGTAATCTTGATATCTTCCAGGTTTTTCTTATAAACGGATTTGAGCGGTTTTCCCCAGACACCTTTTCCATATCCAAAGGAAACAAAATTAATGAACACATCGCTAATCTCTTCATCACTTTCCCAAAGGCCGCTATCGGCAATGAGGTCAGCCGTCTTTGTTCCATAGCTGCCCGGTTTGGCAGAGAACACCCTTATTTTGCTTAAATTTTCTGCTTCTTCTTCGCTGTAACCTTTTTTTAGAAGATATTCCTTTATCTTTTGACTGTGTTTGGCAATAAAGTTCTCTACATCTTTTAACTGGCTTGCCTGACGCACGGCCTCATCTAAAAGAAGAATTACATGGGAAAAGCAATCACGAAAAAGGCCTGAGGTTTGCATATGAACATCTATCCTTGGCCTACCAAGGATTTTCCCTGGAATGGGTTCAACCCCGGTTACCTTATTATTTTTATCCCAGACAGGCTTTATTCCCAAAAGATAAAGCGCTGTGCCTACTTGAGTCCCCTCATTGCGCTGTAGTTCAGTGCTCCAGAAAACAAGTCCGATTTTGTCGGGATATTTCCCCTTTTCCTTTAAATATTTTTCTATCATCTCTTCGGCCTGCTTTTTGCCCAGAGCATAAGCATCCTTTGACGGAACCTTTGCAGGATCAAAACCATAAAAGTTTTTGCCTGTTGGAATGGCCTCGGGATTTCTCAAAGGGTCATTTCCCTCGCCGGAAGGAATATATTTGCCTTCCAGGCCAGTAATGAGACGATCTATCTCCAGGTGACAAAGGCTCAAATTTTTCTCAATCTCACTTAAAGAGAGTTCATCGTTCCTTTCTTTGATCAACAAACTGAATTCTTTCAACGCCTCCCCTTGCGGAGAGATGCCAAAGGTATGCAGGCCATAAGGCACATTGGCCTCCTGCAACTCAAGCAAATAATGTTCAATTTCTTCTATAGCCTCTTCATTTATTTCTTCAAGAAGAAGGTCCTTATCCAGACCCAGTTTTTTCACCAGGGTCTTGATTCTCTTGAACTTCTCTTGAGCAAGTTCAGCGCTACGGGTAATAGCATCGTTGTATTCGTCTATTAAAACAGACAAGTCCCGATACTCCTCATAAGCCCCTGCCTTTTTCATTGCCGGAATAAGATGGTCAATAATTACACCCCGTCCCCTGCGCTTTGCCTGTATTCCTTCACCGATATTATCCACGATATAGGGATAGATGTTAGGAATGTCCTGGATAAGAACCTCCGGGGGACAGGACTGGCTAAGGCCTGCCTGCTTGCCGGGAAGCCATTCGTGGGTACCGTGTTTTCCCAGTGAAACAATAGCATCAGCTTTAAATTCACGCTTCAGCCAGAGATAAAAGGCAGTGTATTGATGATGCGGCCAGAGTTGTGTGGAATGATATAACTTCATCGGATCGTCACCCCAACCCCTTGAAGGCTGTGGAAGGAGGATGACATTGCCTAAGTTTACACAAGGAATAATAATCTCCTTGTCCTTAATCATAATTTTTGAATCTTCTACTTTGCCCCATTCGGCTTCTAATTTATCTTTGTAGTCCTCATCTATTTCTTTATACCATTTCAAATATTCAGATACAGGCAGCCGGATGACCCTTTTGGTCTTGATTAACTCATCAAGTTCACCCGGAACCCAGGAGCCGATATTGCGACCGCTTTTTAAAACAAGATTTTTTATATCTTCTTCTGAAGGGAGTTTCCCGTTGATGGTATAGCCCTCCTCGCGCATTCTCTTTAAAATCCCTTCCAAACTGCGGAAAACATTAAGGTAACTTGCTCCCACATTATGTTTGCCCGGGGTGTGGTTCCAATACATAATGACAATCTTTTTGTCTTTGTTCGCCTTTGTCTGGAGATTTCTCCAGGCCTTTATGCGTTTGATGAAAAATTCAATATTTTCCGCAACAGGCTTATTTACATAAATTTCTTTACCGGTACGTTTATCTTTCATGGCCACCCTTCCACCTAAAACAGAAGGTTCAATTAATCCATTAAATTCAGGGGTGCATACTGCATGAGAAAGCTGAATTGGCCCCAGTCCCTGTGAAGACTCTCTCCATTCAGGGATTGTAAAAAATATCCTGATGCCATTTAGAAGTGGAACTCCTAATTTTATTAAATTTTTCTTTGTTTTCTCATCGTCAATAGCAGCAAATTTGAAGGAAAGAGCTGCAATTAGATTAACCCTGGATTTTCCCTGTTCGTCAAAAAAGAATTTTTCCGGCGCAAGATATGAGGGAAAAGAATAAACAGGTAAAACATTGATGTTATTCTTTTCTAAATGTTTTATGAGCGAACTTACCACATCTCCTGTTTCTCCTGGAAAGGCATAGGAAGAAAAATCAGGTATTCCTACCCAAAAGCTATTTTCTTTATAAAGTCCCTTTTGTTTATACCAGGCGAAATATTCTTTAAAGCTAATAAAGATTTTATCACTTTTGGGATGAAAGATACCTGTTTCAGGCACAGTCTGGGGCTCTCCATAGTTAATATCAAGACCGCAATCCCGATTAAGAAGAAAAAGAAGGAGATTTTTGATGTTTTCTTTGATAGCCGGATTATAATACTGTTGTACTTTGGGGTCAGAGAATATCTTTTTTGTTTCTGTTGCTCCTTTTCGAACGCCATAGGCCTTTGTCTTCTCAAAATTCACATTCTTTAAGACATACTCGGCCAGGTTGCGATGCATAATATCTACAATTAAAATCTTGGATTGAGCAATAATCTCCTGGTCAATCTCTTCGTTTTCCAGATCTTTGTCGGTATAAAAGTAAAAGTCATAGCGGTTGGCTACTTCCGGGATTTGAACCACCTCGAAAATAGCCTCGCTTACCTTGTAGGAATTGGATGCACCTACAAGCAGGGTAATTTTCTCTTTGTCCTGCGCAAGTGCCTGAGATGACAGCAAGGTAAATAAACAACAGGCAATTGCCCCTACCCACTTAACCATGTTTTCTGACTTATGATTTTTGACCTCTGACCTCTGATTCATAAGCTCACTCTTCAGGAACATAAATCATTCTCCCATTCTTCAGTTGATAAGCTATCCCTAATTTGGTTCCTTCTTCTCCGCCGATTTTCCTGTCAGTTACTTTTTCCACCTTAATCTCTTTGCCTTTTTTAGTAATAATCTCCATTTGTCCATCTTCATTCTTTTTTACAATAGTAATCTCACTCGTTTCAGAGAAGAAATCCAGAATCTGGTAAGTTGCCATGAGGGAAAGGAGCAGCGCCACAATAAAGACAAGTGCCACGTCAAAAAGATTTGCTACACCGAGTAAAGGATCTTCCTGCTTTGCTTTTTGAGATCGTGCTGTCCGGCTGTTTTTTAAATATTTCATTATACTCCTGGGATGTTAATCATTTCTCGTTTTCAAGTTTTTTTCTATTCACTGACCACTATTCACTGCCCCCTGATCCCTATTTTTAGTCATAGCTTCCGTTATCAGGTTTATGTGGCGCATATCTTCGGTGACCCAGCGTTCTTTAACCACAGAAAAGAAATGGGCTGTGATTCCAAGAGCCAGTCCCACGACTGTAGTTGTAAAGGCCAGAATAAGGCTGGATGAAAGCTGCGCCATATTCCCCTGGGTTAATCCGGCCAGGCCGGTACCCATAGGAATCAATGTTCCCATAAGCCCCAGACTCGGCCCTATGCGTACGATAAGACGTATCTTATCAACCTCTCTTGCAAGTGAATGTTCCTTTCGTTGATTCAGGTCTTCAACTTTTTCATCACAAAACAGAATACCACCATGGATAATATTGTTTAGTTCATTTGCATAGCTTGTAACGTGAAGAGGTAGATTTTCGGATAGTTCTGGCGGCAGGCGTTCTGCTTTTTTAATATCCTCCAGAAAATTCGCCAGGTGCCTGTCGGAACGGAAATGTTTCCGTTTTACCAGTTCAGCCAGAAATCCTCCGGCATATACCATCAGCCAGAGGCAGAGAAAAATGAGCAGGATCACCACCGGGTAGAGCAGAGCAGTTGAAATTGTGTACAGAATGGTTTGAAACGCGGGAAAGATATTCACTTAATTTCTCCTTTTGCAATGTAAGTCTTTATGAATCCGGCACATCCAAGAATAAAAACAATCACTCCTAAAATAGCCGTGTGAAAAAGGTCTATCTGACTTACCGGGCTGTTGGAAGCGGCCATGGTAAATGCAGCCCTTATTTCCGGATAGATGGGTGCTATGATAACTGTAAATAGAAAGTAAAGGGCAATTGAAGTCATGGATAAGCCCAGAAAAGAATTCCAGGAACCGATTTTATGGCGAAACGGAAAAATAATAGCAGATGTAACAAAAATGATGCCGCTGAAAAGGGCAAAAAGGGTCAACGTGGTTAAAAGCGGTGATAAGGTAAAAAGCGAATAGGCAAGGGTCAGGTTGAGAAGAATCACCGTTACGCATACAGGGCAGGGCACAATCAGGAGCAAGCTGGCCCGAAGGGAAAAATGATTATGCTCAGCAGGGTTTTGAAGGAGCAGCCTGCCTCCCCATAGAAGAAGCCCCAGAGCCACTGCTAAATAAAGCAGTCTGCCGTATTGAAGCATATTTACAAACTGATCCAGATAATTTAACAAATTAAAGCGAGTAATCACATAATACAGGCAAAAGAAAAGGATCAGATAAATAAAAAGGCATCCAACAACAAAAATGACTTTTTTACCGAGGGAAATGGTCCTGTTGTATATCTGCGCGCTCAGTCCCAGCCCCACCTTAATCCCAAAAACAGAAAAAGCGACCAGAATACCGGTTATCCAGAGTTGTTTTAGCATTGACATTGTCCTCCCTGTGAGTATCTAAAAATGATAACTCACACCAATCTCAAAATACCGGCCATTCTTGGGATAGTAAAGATTGGCATACTTGCCATTCCGTCTTTTTAAGGCCTGTTGAACTTGATAGCTGTTGATATCCAATTCCAGAATTGAAACCCGCTCCGCCCAAGTCTCGGGCGAAAACAGAAAAAAAGCAGAACCACAGCACCAAAACGAGTCCTTTGCGGCCCCAAATACCGATCATGATTGTAACCTTTCGTCATCTTTTTCCGTGATACCTGCAACCAGCGCGCCAAAGGCCCTGGCCATCACAACCGGCAATGCATTGGTAGAAGGAATCTTTGTGGGGGAAAAATCCGGCCGACCCGATAGCCTGGCGGCCACCGAACAACACATGGCATCAAAAAAAGCCAACTCCTTGATAAGACCCTTTCCGTAATCGTCGCTGATAGCCAAAGCGGATTCAATGAAAGAAGCATAATAGGGAATCATCAGCAAGTCCTCCAGCTTGGACGCCGCCACTTTTTTGTCGGCTGTAACGGAATAAAGTTTTGCGATCCGCTCAAGACTCATCCTGCGATCGGCCAGCCGCTGAAACAGGTCCCGGTCCGCCTTGAGACCATTTTGCATGAAAATCGCCTCCGTCACCCCGGCGTGGACTGCCTTGGCAATCAGTTCGCCGATTTTAGTGTGCCCGCCGGCATAGCGTTCGACCGGTCCTTCGCCCTGCACTACGATGACCGTATCGGTACCCGTACCAGTGGCGCGGAAATCCCATGGGGTGTATGAACTGCGAATATCCAAATCGAGTAGAGCCGCGGATTTGGCCTCGGTGACCGTGACGACGGCCCAAGCCATGGCGCTGGATGACAACCTGCGATTGGTCAGCACAATAATGTTGATGGTGCCCGGCTTGGAGTACCCGCCGGAATCCTTGGACATGCGCAGGGCATTGCCCCGGACGCCGGCCGTTACCATGGCGATCACTTCCAAGTCATGGTAGGTCGCTTTCTGAACGGACAGGTTGTCCATGTTGGCGCCGGTCATCAGACCGGCGAATTCACCCGCGGCATATCCCAGGTTAGTCGCAATGGCCGCCTGGGCCTGTTCCATCCCAAAGGCCATGTGCCCCAAGCTGGCATACATGGGCACATAGGTATTACCGACCCCCCGCACGCCGGATTTATTGCCTTCGAGGGTTGAAAGCACATCCAGAGGTCTCTTGAACCTGACTGCCAGGGATTTGTACTCGGCATCAGCCACGCGATGTCGGACAACCTGTGCATGGTCCACATAAGCCAAATCCAAGGACAGCGGCCTGCGATCAATGACCCCATTTTCCAGAACGGTTTTTTCAGGGTCCGCAAAGGAGTCCAGGTACAAGACGGCCGCCAGCCACTCGACAAAATCACCCACCCGAGTGGAGACCTGACAGGTCAGATCACAGGGGAACATAGTTACGAATCCGGTTCGAACCGCATCCACATCTTTCCACCCTTCCCGGTTGAGCAAGGCCTGTACGGCTTTTTCGTTCAGATGACATCCGTAGACCACCTGAGGATTGAACTGCTGCCATTCTTTCAGATTAACGGATACGGCAAACCCGTTTCTTCCCCACTGCGGCGGGATGCCGCCGGCTGCTGCAATCATCTCATTTTGAAAGGAATCATCACCGGGGCAGGCGAATTTGTCCCCAGCCATCACCCTGGCCACCCGTTTTCTATTCTTGACCGGTATGGCGGCCAGCCTAGCCTTTACCATGGCCAGTTGATTCCGGTTGCGTTGAATAGTGGCCACTGCTTCGGCCTCACAATCAAAAAGCCGGCCAATTATCTCCATCTGGGAAAACGCTTCTTCTATTTGCCTGACCTCCATAACTATCAGCTTGTAACGGCTATGGTCGAAACGGTTCAGCACCTCCTTATGGGAAGGCGAAACAATAATCAGATCCGGATGACAATTGGCGATTGCCTCAATATTAGGGTAAAAATAACTGCCTACATTTTTTTTTCGAATGCCGCAGTTTAAGGTCAAATCCTGACGTGTCAACCCCACAAGGACCTGGTCCTGACCAAATGATACCAGCATTTCGGTGATATAGGGCACCAGGGAAACCACCCGTTGCGGCTTTTTTAAAATACGCAGCTTATTTTGATACGCATCGGTCACGGACATGGGGAAGACCGCGCCCAAAGACGACATCGGCTGCGTTAAAATCAAAGCGGCCAAGAAAAAGCATAACTTGAAAATAAAACGACCCAATTTCATCTTAGAATCCTTTTTCGAAAACCTGTCCCGGCGTACACCTGCCGGGGCAACAGACCAGTGAAGCAAAAACCCGCGCACCGCGTTCAATCAATAGACATATTTCAGGCCGACAAAAAATGTCCGGCCGGGTGACGGATAGCCTTGAAATACAGCGTAATCTTTGTTGAACAGGTTGGAGACATCCGCATTAAGAAATACGCGGCCGAACCGGTCGTAAGAGAAGAGTTCTTTTGAAATTGTCAGATTAGCCACGGTATAGGCGGCAAGGGTTTTGTCACCGGTACCTTCATAATCTGTGATATCCTGCTCATCGACGTATGCAAAATTGAGTCTGGAAACAAACCCTATCCCTGGGTTGGAAAATTTAAGTCCGTAGGAAGCCGTCAATTTACCAATATAGAAAAGATTGGTATTGTTTGCCTCATCCTTGGTTTCGAGAAGATATGTGAAGGAGGCGTAGGGTTCCAGTTTATAAGTCCAGTCAAAAAAGTCGCCGATATCACATTGCAGCGTTCCCTCAATACCGGAGATAGTAGCGCCATCGATATTTTCATAACGTGTGACACCGGTTGACGAATCATAGGCATAAGAAATTTTGTCTTTAAACTCCGTGTAAAAATAAGTCAAACCAGCGGAAAAGGATTCTTTGGAAAAATCCAGGCCGGTTTCATAGGTTGAACTTTTTTCCGGCTTAAGGTTAGGATTACCTGACCAGATACCGAAACCCCAGGCACTGTAATCATTGTACATGAAAAGCTGCTCGGCAGTGGGCATTTTGAAGGCCTCGGCATAATTGACCCGGACTTTCACCGCCGGCGTGAATTTATAGGCCGCGCCCAAACTGGTGGACCAATTGGTGTCATCGCGACTTTTACTGTCATTACTTTCGACATCATACCAGTCATAGCGCCCCCCCACGGAAAGAACCAATTTATCGTTCAGTAGTCTGGTTTTGGCTATGAGGAATGCCGCCGGATTGTCATAAGTGTATTCGCCACCGGTGGAATAAGTGTCTTCAATCGCATAATAGGTCCAATCAAACCCTGTGGTGACATGGGTATGATCCCACTTGACCGTCAACTGGGCTTGTCCTCCTTTCTGATCCGTATCCCGAAAGAATGAGTGCACGCTGCCATAGGTTTCAGGATCAAATGTCTCAGTCTTGTCTTTGCCATTAAAATAGCGCAGATTCCAAAGTAAAAAACTATCGGACGTTTGTCCGTTATAAACCACGTCAACGGATTTAATGGAATGATCCACATAATTGTCCAAATCATTTTTGCTCTGGTAACTCGGGCTTCCGATGCCTTCACCCATATAACCGGTATAGGTTATCCCGATCCGGTTCTTGGGTATAAACGCCCAGCCGGCATTGATGCTGATTCTGTCTTTTGAATCAAAACCGGTGTTGTGATAGGCAATCCCCTTTGCCGTGTTATAATCACCCTGTGATTCCCTTGATCCGCTTAATGAAAAATCAAAATTCTTGATTTCCCCGGAAACACCGACAGATGATTTCTGATAATTCCAGCTCCCCAAAGTTTCCTCTGCATATACGGAAGGCTTCCCATGGCCTTTTTTAGTGATGACATTGACAATGCCCCCCATGGCCGCCGAACCGTACTGAACGGATCCTGGCCCCCGAATGATTTCCAAGCGTTCGACGTTGTCCAACGAGATTTTAGCAAGATTGCCGGTTCCGGCGCGCCGTCCGTCGATCAATATCAAAACATGGCTGTCCAGATCATTCCCTTGAGGTTGCGTTTGAAATCCACGGATAGTCACTGATACCAGCGAATTTGCGTAATTTTGTATCCTGAATCCCTGTTCGGCGAGCAAATCGCCCAAATCCTGAGCCGAGGATTGTTTGATTTCTTCCTCGGTAATTACGGTGATATTGGTGGTCACATCCTCTTTTTTTTCCTCTACTCTTCCGGCGGTCACGACCACCTCCTCCATTTTATGTATCTTTTCCTCACCATTTTGGGCCAATACTCTATTTACCGATGAGAGAACCAGCAAAGAGCCACAGAAAAAAACAGACAAGAACAAAATAAAACGTTTCATAAAAACCTCCTTTCCTCCCTCGAGGAATATGGTAAAAGTTCAGGTTTCGTCCAGGTCTCCTGGCTTTCGTTCATCCTACTTGCCGCACCTTCCCATCCGCCTTGGCGGACAGTGGCATGATTGCGGCTTTCGTCCCGATCACAGTTGCGGGGCAGCGGAAGCTTTGAATTCCCTTCCCTTGAAAACGATACCATAAAAACAAAAAAAATCCCCAAATCGAAATTAATCGATCCGGGGATATCCCTTTT